>JAEMTX010000014.1 GCA_016462055.1 Acidimicrobiia bacterium
GCGTTCATCGATGAATTTCTTCAACGAAGCACTACGGTTCCGATGCACTCGGGGATGGCTCCTGGTGAATCGGTGATCGAGATTTCGTACGACGAGGAGAACCAATGAATTGCGAAGTTGTTGCTGTTGGGACTGAGCTTCTTCTGGGCCAAATCGTTGACACGAATTCATCGTGGATCGGTGAACAACTTGCGCTCGCAGGCATTGATTGCTTCTTGCAGGTAAAAGTTGGCGATAACTGGGATCGCATTCGCGACGCTCTGCAGATTGCGCTCGACCGTAGCGATGCTGTGATCGTCTGCGGTGGCCTCGGCCCTACGCAAGATGACATCACTCGCGATGTGATCGCCGAGGTAATGGGGGTCAAACTTGTCGAAGACCCCGAGGTGATCGAGCGACTTCATGAAATTTTTGGTTCACGCGGGCGCAACATGCCGATGAACAATCTTCGTCAAGCACAAGTACCCGAGGGTGCATCGCGTATCGCGCAAATGCCGGGCACTGCTCCCGGGCTTATCTGCCCGATTGGCGACAAGGTCATCTTCGCTGTTCCGGGTGTTCCTTATGAGATGAAGGAAATGGTCGAAGGTACGGTCATCCCCGAACTGCGCCGACGCGCTGGCGATACCGGCGTCATCCGTAGTCGAACAATTCGCACCTGGGGCCATAGTGAATCCGGCATTGCCGAGATGCTTGGCGATCGCCTCGAGGAACTCGACCGCACCGGCACAGCGACGATTGCCTTTCTTGCTAGTGGCATCGAGGGGCTTAAAGTTCGCGTGACGGCCAAAGCCGATTCCGCCGAAGAGGCCGATGCTGTTGTCGCTGCCGAGGTTGGCGAAGTCGCAAAGATTCTTGTGAACTATGTCTTCAGCACCGAAGATCAAACGATGGAAGAGGTCGTTCTCGATCTGCTTCGCGAACGTGGCCTCACCCTTGGGTTGGCCGAATCACTCACTGGTGGGTTGATCGCCAGTCGGTTGGTTTCCATCCCTGGGGCGAGCGATGTTTTGCGTGGTTCTGTCGTGAGTTACGCCAGTGAAGTGAAGTTCGACCTACTTGGCGTTCCGGTTGGTCCCGTAGTGAGCGACGACGCGGTTCGCGCTATGAGTGAAGGCGCATGCCGTGTACTTGGTTCCGACGTTGGTATCGCCGTTACCGGTGTTGCTGGTCCCGATGAACAAGAAGGCATGCCTGTCGGAACGGTGTTCATGGCCACCACGCTTGACGGTGTTACCGAAACATCAATGGCGAAGTTTCCGTTCAATCGTGAACAGTCGCGACAGTTCACGGTGATCACTGTGCTTGATCATCTCCGTCGTCGGCTACTCGCTCGCTGAGGGCGGTTGGCCGTTCGTTGTATGTGAGCTTGCGTTAGTTCTGCGCAGGTTTGAGATCGAGCGACGCGGAGTTCATGCAATAGCGAAGGCCCGTAGGGCCGGGGCCATCGTCGAAGACGTGACCAAGATGCGCGCTGCATGCCGCGCAGATCGCTTCGGTACGCGCCATCCCGTGTGACGTGTCGACCACCGTGGCAACAGCGTCGTTGGTCATCGGATCGAAGAAACTCGGCCAGCCGGTTCCTGAATCGAACTTGGTGTCAGAACTGAAGAGTTGCGCGTCGCACACGATGCAGTGATAGGTGCCGTCGTCGTGGCAGTCCCAGTACTTGCCGGTGAAGGCCCGTTCCGTTGCGCTGCATTGGGTGACCTGGAACTGTTCCTCGCTCAGGCGTTGGCGGAGGGCCTCGGCTCGTTCGGTGGGATCAGAGGGGAGTGAGTCACTCATTGGAAGGCACCTTTCCGTTCCTCGGCCCTGTCGATCAGGGACGACGGCCTGCTCTGGCAGGGGCAAGTCTAACGACCTGAGCCCGAGATCCCTTGGGGGAGAGGCCAACGGGGGCTAGGGATCAAGGGTCATTGACTGAACAGGTGTTCGAAGTTACAGTCATGTCGTTCGAACACCGGGGGCCTGTCACACCCCCTCCGTAGGTTGCGATCCATCTTCACCAAGGCCTCGGCTCTGGTGGGGCCACCGGAGCTCCCGCTCAGGTGGAAGCGGATCACCCAGAAGCGTCCCGGGCAGACCGGGCCACACACCCAGGAGAAGTAGACGATGGCAAAGGAATCGAACCGCCCGACGTTCCCACAGGAACGCGACAAGGCCCTCGAGATGGCGCTCGGCCAGATCGAGAAGCAGTTTGGTAAGGGCTCGGTCATGAAGATGGGCGAGAAGGGCAGCATGAAGATCGAAACGATCCCCACTGGCGCCCTTGCCCTCGACCTTGCTCTCGGAGTCGGCGGCCTGCCTCGCGGCCGCGTCGTCGAGATCTTCGGTCCGGAATCTTCCGGTAAGTCAACGCTTGCCATGCACGTTGTGGCTGAAGCCCAGCGCAACGGCGGCATCTGCGCCTACGTCGATGCCGAACACGCCATGGACCCGGTCTACGCATCGGCCATTGGTGTCGACACCGATCAGTTGCTGATCTCTCAGCCCGATACTGGTGAACAGGCCCTCGAAATCGTCGACATGTTGGTGCGTTCCGGTGCCCTCGATGTCATCGTCATCGACTCGGTGGCCGCACTGACACCTCGTGCAGAAATCGAAGGCGAGATGGGCGATAGCCACGTTGGCTTGCAAGCTCGTCTTATGAGCCAGGCATTGCGCAAGCTCACGGCCAATCTCAATAAGTCCAATACCGTCTGCATCTTCATCAATCAGTTACGCGAGAAGATCGGCGTCATGTTCGGCTCTCCCGAAACCACACCGGGTGGGCGTGCGCTGAAGTTCTACTCCTCAGTGCGCCTCGACATTCGTCGTATCGAGTCCATCAAAGATGGCGTCGAGGTTGTGGGTAACCGCACCCGAGTCAAGGTCGTCAAGAACAAGGTGGCCCCGCCGTTCAAGCAAGCGGAATTCGACATCATGTACGGCAAGGGCGTCAGCCGCGAAGGTTCCACCATCGACATTGGTGTCGATCTTGGCTTCGTGAAGAAGTCAGGCGCTTGGTACACCTACGAGGGTGAACAACTCGGACAGGGTCGCGAAAATGCGAAGACCTATCTGCTCGAGAATCCCGAGGTCATGGTGGAAATCACTGAGCGAATCCTCACCAGTGTTGGCATTGGTGAGGGTGGCGAGAGTGAAGATCTCGACACTCTCGAAAGTGGCGAGGAAATGACCGCCGAGCATGACGTCCCGATTTCGCTCGACGACTGATCCTCTGCAGTTCTGACAGTTCCTGTCATTCCGTCGTGTCATCTGGCGCAGTAATCCCGGAGAGTCCCGAGGCGCCCCTGGCCCTCGGGACTCTCCGCGCAACGACAGACGCGTTATCCGCTCCCGCAAAGATTGCTACGTCAGCTACCGGCCGATTGAGAGCAGTTCAATGAATGGGCCCGAATGTGGTGCCGATGGATCTGCCGAGTCACCCTCGCCTGAGATTCCGAATCGGTAGAAACGTCGATTCGGGAATCGCTCGACAAGTTCGATTGAGCGGGGGCCGAGGTCGACGGCGAAGAGAACATCGGAATCAAGACTGGGTGGATTCGAAAATGCCCCCCAGGGATGGAGAATGTAGGGCCCATCCTTCCCCTTTGGAATGAGCACGATTGCTGGTCCTTCAACAGTCGACTCCACAAGCGCAACTTCCGCAGCGATTGCATCGCGAGCCGAAATGTTGAGGTTGACCTTGTCCGGAATTTCGATGGCCATTCCGAGCGCCATCGCGCCGATGACACCGGGAAGCAGTACACGGCGGCGGCCGGCAAGATCGACGAGGCCAACTCCGAGGAGCACCATCATGGGCAGGAGGAGCGAAAGGTAATAGTGCGGCCCGTAGAGGTTGCGTCCGCCAATGATGAGGTAATTGCCGTAATAAAAGAAATAGGCAAACGGGGTGAGGCACAACTGGACGATGACGAGCCAGAACACTGAACGCGAGATGGTCCAAAGGCGTGAGGCCCCCCAAACTGCGAGCGGCACCGAAACCACTCCTCCGACGATCCAATGCGGGAAAGCGCGGAGATTTACCCGCAACGCAAGCCAGGCCTCCCACGGTCCAACGTGAATGAATTGAGAGTGTTCGGCAATTGAGCGCATCCCGAACCCGAACGAGTCGTCGCCGCCGATAGTCCATAGTGCAAACGTGAATGGGTCACCGGTCGTGAACGAGTTGTAGGCCAGTACAACGATGAGAAGTGGCGTACTCGCCACATAGACCCACATCATCGCCCGAATTGCGATTCGAACATTTGCTGAACGCAACAGTGTCCATGCAAAGATCACGCCCCCAAAAATGATCCCCTCGAGGGGTCGGGTGCACAGCAGTAAACCTTCGAAAAGTCCAGCGCCAACGAGCCATGGCCGGAAACGCTGACCCTGTGTTTGTCGATCGAGTCCGCGCGTGAGAAGCGCAAGTGATGCGGCAGTGAGACTCACCGCAAGCACGTACGAAAGGAACATCGCGCTCTGTACCATCACGAGCGGACTGAGGACGAAGCACGCAGATGCGACTACGGCAATTCGGAGATCACGTAAAAGAGCATGAGTTAATGCATACATAGCTACAACAGCGGCGGCGGCAATGGCGGCCAATGCGATGCGCATCGTTCCAAACAGCGCCTCACTCAACGCCATCAGTGCCGGAAGAGTCGGCTGCTGCACCAGCACGAGGCGGTCGCCTTCAACTCGGCCCGACATCCAAGGGCGGAATGCATCTCCATGGGCGGAATCGGAAAGGGTGACGTCGCCTTGGCCAAACATTTGGGCCTCAAGGACGTAGACGGCCTCGTCATTGTTTAGTGAGAGGTTCTCGAAGAACAGGTTTCCTAGAGCAAGCGAACAGCAAAAGGCTGCTGACGCGAGAAGTCCAACAATGATGTGTGCCCCTTTTTTTGACATCAGAGGAGACGATAGGAGATGGTTCGAAAGAGAGTTGGGATAGCGCTGGTAGATTTGATCAGTGACTTCGACCTCGTCGCCGGGTTCCGTACCCCGCAGCTATGCCATCCGCACCTATGGGTGTCAGATGAACGAGCACGATTCTGAACGCATAGCGGGCCTGCTCGAGGCGGACGGGCTCGTGCTCGCCGATTCCGATGAGAACGCCGATGTTGTGGTGTTCAACACCTGTTGTATTCGTGAGAATGCCGACAACAAGTTCTATGGCCATCTTGGGTGGTTCAAGACGCTCAAAGAATCTCGCCCTGACATGGAAATTATCGTCAGCGGTTGCTTGGCTCAGAAAGATCGCGAGCAGATCGCGCAACGAGCGGGCCATGTCGATGTTGTGGTTGGAACGCACAATGTTCATCGCGCCGTGGAGCTGCTCCACGAATCGCGTCGCAACGGTCCCATCACTGAGATTTGGGATGAAGCCCTTGATGACGCTGATACGTTTCCATCTGCACTTGCCGTTCGTCGCGAAGTGGATTGGTCAGCCTGGGTCACGATCCAGGTTGGTTGCGACAACACCTGCGCCTATTGCATCGTTCCCGCAGTTCGCGGTCGCGAAATCAGCCGCCCATTTGGTGAACTGGTAAGCGAAGTCGAACGACTGGCTGCCGATGGTGTGCGGGAAATCACCTTGCTCGGTCAGAACGTGAATTCCTATGGTCGCGACCTCACAAGCGCGCGTCGGGCACTCGACCCCGCGCACGACGACCTCGACATTGCCGGTGAGCAGTGGCTGGCCGACCGTCGCGCCCGTCCACTCTTCGCTGACCTTCTCATCGCCGTCAGCAAAGTTGACGGAATCGATCGAGTTCGATTCACGAGCCCTCATCCAAAAGATCTGCGTGAAGACACAATTGCGGCAATGGGTACGAACGCCGCCGTTTGTTCACACCTGCATTTCCCTCTGCAATCGGGCAGCGACCGAGTCTTGGCCCTCATGCACCGCGGGTACACCGCCGAGCGCTATCTCGAAAAGGTCGTGGCGGCCCGAGCCGGCATTGAAGATCTTGCGATTACGACCGACATCATCGTTGGCTACCCCGGAGAAACCGAAGAAGACTTTGTGCGCACACTCGAAGTCGCAGCCGCAGCCGAATATGACTCGGCCTATACATTCATCTTCTCACCGCGCGAAGGCACCGAAGCCGCGTTAATGGTCGATCAATTCTGTGACCCAGCCGAAGTCGGCGATCGGTTTGAGCGGCTTCGTGTCGTGGTCGAACGGTCTGCGCTGGCCAAGCACTTGGCCCGCATTGGTCGTACTGAAACGATCATGGTCGAGGGTCCGTCGAAGCGTGATCCCGAAGTGCTCACTGGCCGAACCGAGCAAAACAAACTGGTGCACTTCCACACCGATCGCCCGTTGCGCGCAGGAACACTTGCTACCGCGCTCATCACGGATGCGTCGACTCACTTTCTTCGCGGTGAATTGGTCGAGGTCCTTTCCGTTTCGCGACACCGCACCCGATTCGCGGTTACCGCAGGGTGAACGCGTCGGTCCGGTTTCGCCCGAACGGCCGGCATCTCGCGCTCGTCGGACCTACCGCATCAGGAAAATCATCGCTGGCACTCGCACTCGCTTGTAGTCGTGACGACATCGAAATTGTCACGGTCGATTCGATGCAGGTGTACCGCGGAATGGATATTGGCACCGCAAAACCAAGCGCTGCCCAACAAGCCGAAGTCGTTCATCATCTGCTTGACGTGTGCGATCCCGATGATGATTACACAGTCGCTCGATTTCAGCGTGAGTGTCTGGCCGTTCTCGCTGAGATTGAAGCACGCGGTAAAAGAGCACTGCTCGTGGGTGGAACAGGTCTCTATCTTCAGGCCATCACCGATGACCTCGAGATACCCGCGCGGTTTCCTGCGGTTCGCGCGCAGTTGGAAACGGAACCCGAGACGACGGTGCTCTTTGGGCAACTTGAGCAACTCGATCCTGTTGCGGCATCGCGAATGGAACCGACCAACCGACGAAGGGTCGTTCGCGCTCTTGAAGTGACGCTGGGAAGCGGTCGGCCGTTCTCTTCCTTTGGGCCGGGTTTAGAGGACTACCCCGCGGCTCCATTTCCTATCGTTGGCCTAGCCATGGAGCGTGACCTTCTTGATGAGCGCATCTCGGAGCGCTACGAGCAGCAGATGGCCGACGGCTTCCTTGGCGAGGTCAAGGCACTGTTGGCTCGGCCGTCAGGATTGGGTCGCACCGCTCGTCAGGCCCTTGGATACACCGAACTTCTTGACCACGTCGAACATGGACTGCCACTCAACACCGCTCTAGAGACTGCGATCCAGCGAACTCGGCGCTTTGCTCGACGCCAGCAACGGTGGTTTGGCCGAGACCCCCGCATCAACTGGTTGGCCACCGATGGCACCGTTTCAGAAAACCTGGTCGCCGAACTCGCCCGAGGGCTGGTTGACTGAACATCTCATGAGACTCACAAAGCACCACGGACTAGGAAACGATTTCGTGATCGCCCTCGAGGAGGTCAATGGCCCCCTGCACGGTGACGCAACATTGGCGCGCTCACTTTGTGATCGTCGTCGTGGCCTCGGTGCCGACGGTTTCATTATTGGGTCTCGCCCCGAGGCAGGCGCAACCGCTCCGAATGGACGACCGATCGATGTCGTGATGAGACTTTGGAACGCCGATGGCAGTCGCGCCGAGATGAGCGGTAACGGCATCCGCTGTCTTGGCCAGGCGCTGGCGATGGCCCGCGACGATCACGAGGCGACCTACGCCGTGCTCACCGATGGCGGCTTCCGCGAACTTGTTGTTCATGACGATGCTGCTCATCGCCTAGCGACGGTCAGAGTGACGATGGGACTGGTTGGCGCTGGTCCTGCGATACCCCCTGCGGTGTCGGAACGATTGGATGGCGATCGCCACGCCACGGCCAACCTCGGGAATCCACACATTGTGATTCTCGTCGCCGACCTTTCCTCGGTCGACCTTGTCGGCACCGGTTCGTGGATCGAATCGCAGTTTGATGCTGGCATCAATGTGGAGTTCATCGCCGTTGGAAGCGAAGCCGATTCGCTTGACCTCTTGGTATGGGAACGCGGCGCTGGTGTTACCGAAGCATGCGGAACAGGCGCGACCGCGGCCGCGACGCTGGCCCATCAATGGGGGCTCGTCGGGCGTGAAGTTCGAGTTGTGATGCCGGGCGGTTCGGCCGAGGTCATCGTTGCCTCGGCATCTGATGAGGAACCAGTGCTGATTGGGCCGTCTCAACACATCGCCACCATCGAGATCCCGGATGCCTGAACCCACCTCACCAATCGTCGGTGACCACCGCGGTGGTTTCGGCGCCTTCGCTGGTGAGAGTTCCGGTCTTATCGACCGAACCTTCCGTGAACGGATCGTTCTCGTTGGTGTCACATTTCCCGCCGAAGACGAATTCGACACCGAACGTCATCTCGACGAACTCGCTCTGCTGGTTGATACTGCCGGCGCGGACAGCATCGCCCGTGTTGTTCAGCGTCGACATTCTCCTGATCCGGCGACCTACCTCGGAAGCGGCAAGGTCGAGGAATTGCGCGAACTTTGCGAAGCAGTCGATGCCGACACGGTGGTGTTTGATAACGAACTTTCTCCAGCGCAGCAACGCAACCTTGAAAAACTTCTCGGGCGTTCCGCAATCGATCGCACAGCTGTCATCCTCGATATCTTCGGACAGAATGCTCACAGCCTCGAAGGCAAGGCGCAGGTCGAACTGGCGCAGATTCGTTACCGACTGCCACGTCTACGAGGAAAGGGCAATCAACTTTCACGTCAGGGTGGTGGCATTGGCGCTCGTCAGGGCGGCGGCGAAACCCAGCTTGAAGTGGATCGTCGGCGACTTCAGCGACGCATGCACAAACTCGAAGGCGATCTGCGCGAGATCTCACGGGTGCGTGACACGCAGGCGAAATCCCGACAACGTTCGCGACTGCATCGCGTTGCCATCGTTGGCTATACCAACGCTGGCAAATCCACACTGCTGAATCACCTCACCGATGCTGGCGTTCTTGTGGAAGATCGGCTCTTCGCCACACTCGACGCAACCACGCGGCGGTTGCAACTGCCCGGTGGTGAAGCGGTGTTGCTCACCGACACGGTTGGATTCATCACGAAGCTCCCGACACAATTAGTGGAAGCGTTTAAGTCGACACTCGAAGTAGTAGTCGATGCCGATCTCTTAGTGCATGTCATTGACGGTTCCGCTGCTGATCCCGAATCGAACATCGAAGCAGTCGATCGTGTACTCAACGAAATCGGTGCAGCAGACGTTCCCCAGATGCTCGTGGTGAACAAGATCGACATCGACCCTGACGGCGCCAAGGAACTTCTGGTCGATCACCCAGGGTCAGTAGCTATTTCCGCCCGCACTGGGGAAGGGGCGGCCGACATGCTCCGCACACTGGCCGATCGGTTGCGGGGTCTCTCAACGATTACCGAACTTCTTGTTCCGTTCGATCGAGGAGATCTCTTGGCTGCTCTACACCGTGAGGGCGAGGTGCTCGTTGAGACCGCCACTGAAGATGGAATGCTGGTTCGGGCCCGGCTCGACGAGGTTTCGGTGAGCCGTCTTCACGAGTACGTCGTGACCGGTCAGACTTTGCGCTCATGACTGCAGGATTCGTACCGCCTCCCTATCCATACGATCATCTCGATGCGTTCAAATCGATCGCGTCTGCTCACGATGGCGGCATGGTTGATCTTTCGATCGGCGACCCGTGTGATCCTCCTCCGGCAGTTGTCATCGAAGCGCTCGCCACATCGGCAAGCGAGCGCAGTTATCCAGCATCAGTCGGATTCCCTGCCTATCGCGAAGCGGCGATGGGTTGGATGGAGCGCGAGCTCGGCGTCAGCGTTGGCGCAAAAGAAATTGCCGCGTGCATTGGCAGCAAGGAGTTCGTCGCCGGGCTCCCACATTGGCTTCGCCTGCGCTCTCCCGATCGCGACACTGTGTTGTATCCGGCCATCAGCTATCCGTCCTATGCCATGGGGGCGGAACTTGCCGGTGCGCGAGCGGTGCCAGTTCCAGTTACCGCCGACGGCCGAAGCGATCTCGATGCCATTGATCCTGCCGACGCAGCTCGAGCGTTGTGTTTATGGGTGAACTCACCCGGCAATCCCACCGGACACCTTGATGATCTTGAAGCCGCAGCGAAATGGGGACGGGCGCACAACGTTCCGGTGATTTCTGACGAGTGTTATGTCGAGTTCACATGGGATGGGCCCGGTCGGACAATTCTCGAACACGGTCTCGACGGCGTGTTGGCTGTTCATTCATTGTCGAAGCGTTCGAACCTTGCGGGTGTACGCGCTGGGTTCTACGCCGGCGATGGCGATCTTGTTCACTACTTGTCAGAACTGCGAAAGCACGCTGGGTTCATGGTTCCCGGCCCGGTGCAGGCTGCGGCGGTTGCTGCATGGAACGATCAGGCACATGTAGAGGTGCAGCGAGCGCGTTACATCGAGCGTCTTGAACTCTTCCGCAGGATTCTCGCAGGGATTGGCGTTGATGCTCCTATGCCCGGAGGGGCGTTCTATCTTTGGGCACCCGCTCCCGACGGCGACTCGTGGGCCTTGGTCGAGCGTCTTGCTGCCGAAGGTGGTGCCTTGGTGTCAGCGGGGGAGTTCTACGGTCCCGAAGGAAACTCGTTCATTCGCGTCGCTCTAGTGCAACCAACAGAGCGCCTTGAACTGGTTGGTCGACGTCTCGGAGTGGTTTGAGAACACGTGGTCTTAGGTTTGACCCCATCGGCTTGGCCAACAACGCTGCCGAAAGAATGCCGGTCAAGTCGGAGTGGGTCGGGCGGTAGCCTTTCCCCTTATGGCTGATCTTGCTTCGACAATTGACGAACTCTGGAACAACCGCGACTCGCTCAGTGCGGCTGACACCGATGCGGTGGCTTCGGTTGGGCAAGCAATTGCTTTGCTCGATTCAGGCGAGGCGCGGGTTGCTGAGTTGGGGGCCGATGGTGAACCCATCGTTCATCAGTGGCTCAAGCACGCCATTCTTCTGTACTTCCGCCTTTCGCAGATGGCCACGATTGAACTGGCACCGTTTGAATACGCCGACAAGATTCCGCTGAAGCGTGACTTTGCGGCCTCGGGCGTACGCGTGGTGCCCGGTGCATCAGCACGCTACGGATCGTTTCTCGATCGTGGTGTTGTCATGATGCCGAGTTACGTGAACATCGGCGCGCGTGTTGGAGCCAACACCATGGTCGACACGTGGGCCACCGTTGGTAGTTGTGCGCAGATCGGCGCCAATGTGCATTTGTCTGGTGGCGTCGGAATCGGCGGAGTCCTCGAGCCACCGCAGGCTGCGCCCGTCATCATTGGTGACGACGCACTGATCGGAAGTCGTTGCATCGTGGCCGAAGGCGCTCGCGTCGGTAACGGAGCTGTGCTTGGTGCTGGCGCCATTCTCACTGCATCGATTCCGGTCATCGATGCCGAGACGGGTGAAGAACTCAGTCGTGGTGTGGTGCCGGCGTGGAGCGTTGCCGTTTCCGCCACTCGACCGCGTACGTTCGCTGGCGGCGAATTCGGCCTTCCCTGTGTGCTGGTTCTGAAGCGTCTCAACGAAGGCGAACGCCACGACAAAGCCGCACTGAATGATGTCCTTCGCGATCACGGCGCAGCGACCTGATCATGGCCACGACCGGTCTCACCGATCTCCTGGCCCGCTCGGCCGCGCTTGTCGACATTGCGTCGCCTAGTCGCGCCGAAGGGCCGATCGTCGATCTGATCGAGTCCGAACTGCGCGCACAGGCGCATCTTGACGTCACTCGTGTGGGCGACAACCTGGTGGCGCGAACTTTGCTCGGTCGAGCCCAGCGGGTCATCCTCGCTGGCCATACCGACACCGTGCCCGCTGCCGACAATGCAACGGCTCGAATCGAAGACGGTCGACTTTTTGGAGTTGGCTCGGCCGATATGAAGGGCGGGCTCGCAGTGATGCTCGAACTCGCGGCCACGCTCACTGAACCAGTGGTCGATCTCACCTACGTGTTCTATGCCCGCGAAGAAATCGCCAGTTCCGAAAGTGGTCTGGGCGAGTTGTTCGAATCGCGTCCCGAACTTCTGGTCGGCGATATTGCCATTCTGGGTGAGCCCACCGATGCACGCATCGAAGCCGGTTGTCAGGGCACTCTGCGCATGCGAGTGCAATTGCAGGGGGTTCGTGCCCACACTGCTCGCCCATGGATGGGACGCAATGCCGTCCATCGCTTGTCAGGCATTCTCGCCGCGCTGGAAACATACGACGCTCGATCGCCGATCATCGACGGCTGCCAGTTTCGCGAAGCGCTACAGGCGGTTTCGATCGAAGGTGGCGTCTCGGGAAATGTCGTTCCGGATTCGGCAAGCATCACGGTGAACTTCCGCTTCGCCCCCGATCGTTCAGCGCTCGACGCAGAAACCCATATTCGCGAACTCTTTTCACCATTCCTCGAAGAAGGCGATGTTGTCGACGTACTCGATGTCGCGAATGCCGCTGCTCCAGGACTTAATCATCCGCTGCTCGCCTCACTCGTTGAACGAAGCGGTTCAGAGGTTCTTGCCAAGTTGGGCTGGACCGATGTCGCTCGATTCGCGGCCCACGGTGTGCCGGCAGTGAACTTTGGGCCTGGTGACAGCACGATTGCCCACACCGCGGGGGAGTACCTCGATCGAGCGCCGCTTGAGCGAGTGCATGCAGTGTTGCTTGGGTTGTTGACGGAAGCCTGAACGCGAACGTGGCGCATGCTGATGCACGCGCCACGTTTAAACCGAGGAGGTTGTGGTTCAGAGTTTGCGCATCACGGTGACGACTTTGCCGTACACGGTGATTTCGGAGGAATGAAATTCCATTGGTGAGAGCCGTTCGTTTGCCGGAAGCAACGTGACGTTTTCGCCCGAACGTGACCAGGTCTTCACCGTGGCTTCGCCGCCGGGGATGCCGACGACAACAATGTCGCCCTTGGACACGTTGGGACCGGCCTTGGCCACGATGTAGTCACCGTCGAAAATTCCTGCATCGATCATTGAATCGCCACGGACACGGAGCATGAAGAGCTCGCCGTCACCACACAGATCAGTTGGGACAGGCATGATTTCTTCGACATTTTGTTCGGCCAGAACGTCGGTGCCAGCGGCGACATCGCCGACCAGTGGCACGTGACGGAACGGCCGACGTTCCCCTGAAGCGCCGGAGTTGGGGTCGTAGCGAACTTCCATGGCCCGGGGCTTGGTTGGGTCGCGGCGCAAATACCCAAGCTCGTTGAGAGTGTTGAGGTGGTTCTGCACGCTGGATGGCGAGGTGAGCCCGACGGCTTTCCCAATTTCACGGACAGACGGGGGATAGCCACGCTCGTTGAGGTGGGTATCGATCACATCGAGGATCTGTTGCTGGCGGGGAGTGAGACGGTCACTACTCATTGGGAACTCCGGATCGTTGAGGAGAGGTGGGGAGAACGGGAGGAACAGAGGCCGCTTGAGTCGCTCAGGCCTTCGAACCTCTGTACGACAGTACCGGCTCGAGGAGGGTAAAGCAAACACCCGTTCGATTAGGTCTTGACATCGAACGGGTGTTCGTGTTTGTATTGCTTTGTGCGAACGGGCGTTCGATCCGTTCTCCAACATCCCAGTCCCCCCTTTGTCCTTTCGTCGTCCTTTCGACTGTCACACCCCTCGTGGAGACTTCCCTCATGGCTGCAATCCTGAATCCCACCGCCCTATCCGCCCCTACCGACCCGGCTCACTTCATTGTGCCCGAGTCCCTTTTCGAGGGCTCGAGTTTCGAAGGATCGAGCTCGCTGGCGCCCTGGAATCGTGACCTCGAACCACGTCGTCCGGTCCGTCACCTTCAGGTGGTCGCAGACCCATCCCCAGCAGCCGCTAGAGCTCGTCGGAGCCCGATGCGTGTCCTGATCGCTGGTTTGGGTCTCGCTGTGCTGGTGGCCTTCGCGGCAATCGGTGTCCTTCCCTTCCTCGGTGCCGATGCTGCTGCTTCAACGCCGGCCTCGTCCGCCGACTCGACGAGCCCAGCCGGTGCCGACGCCCAACGCGCGTCAGCACCGGTTGCGGCCCCGTCGGTTGCTGCTCCCGCCGAGATCGTCGTGCAATCGGGCGATTCTCTCTGGAGCGTCGCTCGCCGCTTACAGCCGCGTGGCGATCTTCGTCCCCTCGTCGATCGTCTGATCGAGCGCGTCGGTGCCACCAGCGTTACTCGCGGGCAACACATCAACGTGAGTGGTCTTCTCGACTGAGAATTTATGGGTGTCATCGCACTTCTCTTGGTGCGTGAGAAGCGTCTGAATCAGATGTGACACTCAAAATCTCAGTATTCGCAGTAGTTTTGAAGCGTGCGTTGTCCCACATGTGCTCATTTCGATGACAAAGTCGTCGATTCACGTCAGTCAGATGACGGCGAAGCCGTTCGTCGACGGCGTGAGTGTCTGGCCTGTGGGGCACGGTTCACAACCTTCGAACGTCTTGAACTTGTGCCGATGGTTGTGGTGAAACGATCAGGCGATCGCGTGCCATTCGAGCAAAACAAGATCAATGAAGGCATTGCCGCGGCAGCTAAGGGCCGACCAATCGAAGAAGAAACGATTCTTCTGACTGCTGCTGCGATAGCAGAAGAGTTGCGGTTAGTGGGTCCTGAAGTCACCAGCGAGCAAGTGGGCTTCGCCGTGCTCGAACATCTTCGAGATCTTGACCATGTTGCCTACATGCGCTTTGTCAGTGTGTACAAAGGTTTCGACGACGCCGCTGATTTTCAAAGAGAAATCACACTGCTTACGAAAGCCACAGAACCGAAGCGTCACGATTCGCGCGCGTAACGCAGCAACAGCACATCTTCTTCAACAACAACTCGCGTGAGTTTCAGAGCGTTGGCGGCCCCCATCGCTGGTCCAGGCGCGCCGCGCGCCGCAGTCCCGCCGACAAGGACTGGCGAAATTGTTTGGCACCATTCGTCGACGAGGTCATCGGCCAGTAGTTGATTGTTGAGCGTTGGTCCGCCTTCGCATAACAGCGTGGTCATTCGTTGCGCATGCAACTGTGTGAGTGCATCGCGCAGATCAACGCCATCGCCACCGGCAACGACGATGTCGGCAACCTCACGAAGATTTGCCACAGCATCGGTAGACGCAGATTCCGTAGTGATGACGATCGGTCGTTGTTTTGCATCGCTAAACAAACGTGCCGTTGGATCGAGACGGGCGCGTCCGCTCACTACAGCGAGACGCGGGAACCGTTCTTGTCCGCGTGCAACGCGTCGCGCTTGCGCAGCAGTGTCGAGTTGTACGGGCCCATAGTTCTCTGCGCGCACGGTCCCTGCTCCGACGAGGATGACATCGGGCATCTCGCGCAATGCACGAAACATCGCTTTGTCGGCAGAGCTGCCGAGCGCCCCCGAGCGCCCTTCAATCTCGATCGCTCCATCGATGCTTGCCACCATGTTGACCGCGACCCAGGGTCGGTCCGAAGGGGAAGGTCGCAGCTCGGCGGCAACGAGCTCGATCGGGTTCACATCGTTGATGAATGTGGGCAGCAATTGGTGCACAGCGCCACGATAGGGGGACGTGGGGACGGCTGGCCCATGGCCGCTGTGGATAACGGTGGATAACTCTGAAGTAATCCACCGGCTATCCACCACAAATACACAGGGTTATTCCCCTTCCAACCCACAGGCATGAGTCGTACGGTTCACCTGGGTGCAGTGCTGCGGCGCGAGCGACGGACGGTGGTGTGACGTTCTGTGCGTTCTCGGTTGGCAGGACGGCTCCTAGGGCGTGGGTCCGCGTGACCTGCTCTACCTGGCGCTCGTGTCGCGGCGCACCCAACCACTCGAATTCCCACGTCAGGAACGATTCTTAGCAATCGTTGACACGGGTGGAATTACTCTGCTGTAATTCAACGACATCTTGTGGCCCGGATGGTGAGGGGGCCGAAGTAACCACAACATCTTGTGGTGGGCAGGAATTGGGACCCCAAAAAGGCCTGAAACCCGCACCGAGACCACGACAAGACCCAAACTTCGAATCCCGGCAGCCCTTCTTCTCCGAAGAGGCCTGCCAGGAACCGAATCCTTGGTGTGGTGGATTCCCCTCAGCAGTCCAACCGGCTCACTCGATTTGGTGGCCACCCCCGAGGCAACCGCTTCCGCAGCACCCGTAGCACCGCTGCACCTTGTCCCTTACTCGCCACCACCACAACTTATCGATCACCCACGCGGAGGATTTCTCATGGCCCTGGCACCTGAACAGGCTTGCATCGGCATCCGTCGGCACTTCACAAGTGCCGACACCCACCCCTACGACCAGGTCGAGTGGGAACGTCGTGACGCCCGCATCTCGAACTGGAAGACCGGCGAGGTTGCCTTCGAGCAGCTCGGCGTCGAATTCCCTCTGGGTTGGTCGCTGAACGCCACCAACATCGTGTCCCAGAAGTACTTCCGCGGCACCCCCGACACCGATGAGCGCGAATGGTCGCTCAAGCAGGTCGCCGATCGTGTTGCCAACACCATCACCGACTGGGGAATTCGCGATGGTTACTTTGTCACGGACGAAGAGGCCGAGGCATTCCGCTCCGAACTCAAGTTCATCATCATCACCCAACGCGCGGCGTTCAACTCGCCGGTGTGGTTCAACATCGGCGTCGAAGGCGTGCCGCAGCAGGCTTCGGCCTGTTTCATCTTGTCGGTCGACGACAAGATGGACTCCATCCTCAACTGGTACGTCGAGGAAGGCACGATCTTCAAGGGTGGCTCGGGCGCTGGTATCAACCTGTCTCGCATCCGTTCCTCGAAGGAATTTCTCAAGGGCGGCGGCACTGCATCTGGTCCGGTGAGTTTCATGCGTGGCGCCGACGCGTCAGCCGGCACCATCAAGTCCGGTGGCAAGACCCGCCGCGCCGCCAAAATGGTCATCCTCAATGTCGATCATCCCGACATTGAAGAGTTCATCTGGTGCAAGTCTCGTGAAGAGAAGAAGGCCCGTGCCCTCCGCGACGCTGGCTTCGACATGGATCTCGATGGCATCGACATCACCTCGATCCAGTACCAGAACGCCAACAACTCGGTGCGCGTCACCGACGAGTTCATGCAGGCCGTGGTTGACGACACCGATTGGCACCTGCGTGCCGTGCACGGTGGCGAAATCGTCAAGACCATTCGTGCCCGCGACCTCATGCGTCAGATTTCTCAGGCCACCTGGGAATGCGCCGATCCCGGCATGCAGTTCGACACCACGATCAACCACTGGCACACCGCGAGCAATACCGGTCGCATCAATGGTTCGAACCCGTGCTCGGAATACATGCACATCGACAATTCCGCTTGCAACCTCGCCAGCATCAACCTTCTCCGTTACCTCGACGAAGACGGCGTGTTCGACATCGAGGCCTACAAGCACACGATCGAAATCATGTTCACCGCCCAGGAAATCCTTGTCGGTAACGCCGATTACCCGACCGTTCCGATCGGCGAAAACTCCCTCAAGTTCCGTCAGCTCGGTCTTGGCTACGCCAATCTCGGCGCTCTACTGATGGCCCTTGGCCTTCCGTACGACTCCGATGAAGGCCGTGCTCTTGCCGGTGCGATCACCTCGCTCATGACCGGTCATGCCTATGCCCTTTCGGCCCGCACCGCCGCTCGCATGGGTCCGTTCGCTGGCTACGCCGAAAACGCCGAGCACATGCTTCGCGTTCTTGATCAGCACCGAGCCGCAGCGGCCACCATCGACGAAGAGCTTGTTCCTCCGGCGTTGTTGTCGGCGGCACAGCAGTCATGGGACACCGCATGTGAACTCGCCGCTGAAGTTGGCGTGCGTAACTCACAAGCTTCGGTACTCGCACCGACCGGCACCATTGGCCTCATGATGGACTGCGACACCACTGGTGTTGAGCCCGACCTTGGTCTGGTCAAGATGAAGAAACTTGTTGGCGGCGGCACTATGTCGATCGTCAACCAGACGATTCCTCGTGCCCTCGCCAAGCTCGGTTACACCGATGCGCAGATGGACGAAATCGTTGCCTACATCAACGAGAACATGTCGATCCTCGGTGCACCGCACATCAAGGCCGAACACATTCCGGTGTTTGCCTGCTCGATGGGCGACAACATCATCCATTACACGGGCCATATCCGCATGATGGGTGCGGTGCAGCCATTCATCTCGGGCGCTATCTCCAAGACCGTCAACATGCCTGAAGATGTTTCGGTTGAAGAGGTCGAGAAGATTCATATCGAGGCCTGGCAGCTCGGCATCAAGGCCGTCGCGATCTATCGTGACAACTGCAAGGTTGCCCAGCCGTTGTCGGCATCGAAGAAAGACATCGAAGGCGCCGACGATCCGGTTGCTGGTGCGGTCGAAGTCATCGAGCGTGTTGTCGAAAAGATCGTCTACCAGCCGGTCCGTCAGAAGCTTCCCCGCACTCGCGTGTCGCGCACTTTCGAGTTCCGCGTCGCCGATTGCAAGGGCTTCGTCACCGTTGGTCAGTACGAAGATGGTCGCCCAGGCGAAATCTTCGTCCGTGTGTCAAAGCAGGGTTCCACCCTTGCCGGCATCATGGACGCCTTCGCCATCTCGGTATCGCATGGCCTTCAGTACGGTGTGCCGCTGCGCTCCTTCATTGAAGCGTTCACGGGCATGCGGTTCGAACCGGCCGGCATGACCGACGATCCCGACATTCGCATCGCCAACTCGCTCATGGACTATCTCTTCCGCCGCATGGCACTTGAGTATCTCTCACCGCAAGAGCGTGCGGAACTCAACATCCTCACCACCTCAGAGCGCATGCAGCCGACGCTTCCAGGCGTCGACGAAGGTATCGAAACCCGTCAGGGTTCCGAAATGCCCGTCGATCCTCCGTCCATCGAATCAGTGTCAACACTCCTCACCGACACACAAACCACTCTGGTTCGTGAAGTGAAGACAATCAATCACGATGCACCGATGTGCATGCAGTGCGGTGTCACCATGCAGCGTGCTGGTTCTTGCCACGCATGCCCGTCATGCGGAACCACCAGCGGTTGCAGCTGATTTTCGCAAACGCA
>JAEMTX010000153.1 GCA_016462055.1 Acidimicrobiia bacterium
GACATAGATCGCTGCAGCGCCGAGTTCGATCGATCGATGGAACAACGCGATGCCGCCGGAGCGGTTGCCGCCACCCTCGACCTCGATGATGCGATTCGCGGCTGGTCCGCCGACACGCTTCAGAGCGACGAGATGGACAAAGCTCGAGCACTGCTGCGATCGATGATCGTTCGACTGGGCGAAGCGTCCAAGGGCGGACTTACTGATCCGCGCGACGTGGTGGGCCCATTCGTCGAGATTGCGCTTTTGGCTCGTTCGGAGGTTCGTCTGGCGAAGCTCTACGACCTGTCCGATCAGATTCGCGATGGTCTCGGCGAAGCTGGAGTCGAGGTTCGCGACACGGCCGATGGCCAGATGTGGGAACTGATTACGCCCGAGTGATCAGTGGATCATGCCGCCGGCGTTGCCGCGGCCGCGGGCACCAGTAACCGTGTAGACGACGATGAAAACGAATGCGGCGAGCAGGATGATCGAAGCTCCCGACGAAATGTCGGCGTGGTAGCTGATGACCATACCGACAGCCCCACAGGCCGCTCCGACGAGGGGGGCGATCACGAGCATGCGGGCGAAGGAGTTCGTCACCATGCGGGCGATAACCGCTGGGGTCACAAGTAGTGCACTGATGAGCAGAACACCGACGATCTTCATCGTGAAAAGAATGGTGACGGCGAGCATGAGCATGAGCAGCGCTTCCATGCGGCCAACATTGACGCCAGTGACATCGGCAACTTCCGGATCGAACGTTGCGAAAAGAAGCTTGCGGTAAAAGGCGCCAATGATGGCAATCGCGAGCACGCCAACGCACGCGACGGCAACGACCTCGAGCGTCGTGACGCCGAGGATGGATCCGAAAAGGACTGCCTCGATAGATCGCTTTGCCTGTCCGAAAACATTCGAGAGTGCGAGACCGAGCGCGAACGAAGCAGTCGTGATCACACCGATGGCGGCGTCGGCGCCGATCTTTCCGCGTCGAGCAACCCGCCCGATCATGAGTGCAGAGAGAAGACCCCACATTCCAGCACCGAGGTAGAAGTTCACGCCGAGAACTGCGCTGGCCGCCGCGCCGCCGAAAATGGAATGCGAGAGCCCGTGGCCGATGTAGCTCATGCTGCGCAGAACGACGTAGACGCCTACGAGACCGCAGATGGCCCCGGCGAGTGTGGCAACCATGAATCCGTTGCGAAAGAACTCGAACTGGAATGGTTCGAACAGTGTCATTCGATTCCCATCGGGCTGTCGGTTACGAGGAGCATGCCGCCGTGTTCGAGGACTTCCATGGGCGCTCCGTAGGTGCGTTCGAGAACCGACGAGGTGAGAACTTCGGCGGGAGTTCCAACGGCGATGAGTTCGCGGTTGACGCAGGCGATTAACGGGAGATGAGCGGCAAGACCGTTGATGTCATGAGTAGAGAGCACGACAGACGTGCCATTGCGATGAAGATCAGTGAGCAGGTGAACAACTTCATGACGGGTGCGCACATCGACACCCGAGGTTGGTTCATCGAGCACGAGTAATTCGGGATCGCGATGGAGGGCGCGGGCGAGGAACACCCGCTGCTGCTGGCCGCCGGAGAGTTCGCGAATGTGTCGGTGTTCGAAACCGCCGAGTCCGAGTTGCTCGAGTAACTCCGCCACGCGTTTGCGCTCTGACTCGGTGGCACGCGGTCGGTACCACTTGGCCGCGGCCGCCATCAGGACGACCTCGCTAACGGTGATGGGGAAGTTCCAGTTGACCGTTTCGACCTGGGGAACGTAGGCAATCCGCAGACCCGTCCGCCGTCGCACTTCGCCCTCGGTGGGCCGGAGATTTCCGAGCACCAAACGCAACAGCGTGGTCTTGCCCGAGCCGGATGGGCCAATGACCCCGAGAAACGAACCCTCGTCGATCGTCAGGTGGACGTGCTCGAGCACGGTCGGGCCGCCATAGGAGTGCGAGATTCCGTCGAGTTCGACCAGATTTGTCACTGTGGGTACTTAGCGTTGTCGGGTGCGACGTCGGTGATGTCGAGATTACCGATAGCCGTAGCGTCGCCACCGAGGGCTTCAATCATGGTGACGTAATCAAACTGCATGAGGCCCAGAAACGAATGATCGGCATCGCCGGGTTCGCCCAGAAGGTCGTCATCGCGAAGAACGTCGACATAAGTGACGCCGGTCTCGCGGCCGATCTGTTTGAGCACCGCGCTCGGGAAGACCTCGGACCCGAAGATCGCCTTGACCTTGGAACTCTTCACTTGGGTGATTAGATCGCCAACTTCGCGCGCCGTGGGTTCGTCAAAATCAGAAGGTTGAATAGCACCCACAATCACCCATCCGTAGTCGACGGCGAAGTAGGCGTAGGCGTCGTGATAGGTGAGGAGTCTGCGATCTTCAGGAGGCAGAGTTGCGCTCGCCGTTGTTACAGCCGCGTCGAGTTCATCAAGTTTGTTTGTGTAGGCGGATGCATTTGCTGTGTACGACGCAGCATTCGCCGGATCCATCTTCACGAGTACATCGCGGATGAGCGCGACGTACTTGATAGCGAGTTTCGGATCAGTCCAGAGATGGGGATTCGGCTTGCCGCCATCTTTGGGAAAAGAGAAGTCATAGATGTAGTCGTCAACGGGCAATACGGCGGTTCCGAGTTCACAGAGGGCGGCCGATTTAGGGAGGTTGCTGTCGGCAAGTTCTTTTGTCGGTTCCTCAAGAACAAGACCGTTCGCGAAAATCACGTCGGTGTCTACGAGCGTTGCGGCCACACTTGGCGAGGGTTCGAACGTATGCGAGTTGGTGCCCTCGGGGACGATCCCCGTGATCTGCGCGAGTCCCCCGGCGACATTGGCAACGATCGACGTGATTGGGGCGACAGTGGTTGAGATGTTGAGCGTCGAGCCAACGGCAATGGTCTGACCAGACAGGCATTCCGCCAAGGCCTTGCCCTGGATGTCGCCGCCGGAAGTTGCGTCGTTCCCGGATGTCGAGGAACACCCGCCGATGAGCGCGAATGCCAAAATGGCGGCCGCGACCCGAGGGGAGGTGTTTCGCAATGAAGTCACCGGAAGAGGTTACCGAACTGACCGCAGATGCCCGGGGCCCTGTGTCGATAAACCGGAAGATCTGCAGGGGTCCTGCTCTGCACTGGCTTTTTCTGATCAATGAGCATCAATGAAGCCGAAACGGTGCGCGTCCGATCTAGTTAAGGCAGGATGAGCGCATGGAACGGATCTCTCCGACTCGCTCGGTGACGCAGGAGGAAGTCGCAACCTTTTGGCGCGAGGGCGTTGTGTGTTTGCGTTCGATTCTTCCCGTCGAACTTGTTGAATCGATGGCGAAACCGATTGAAGAAGCTCTTGTCAGTTCGGCCACGACTGATCTGTCAGAGATGGCGGACGCTCTTGAAAGCGGAGCCGTTGCGGCCCGCAACGTTGATGAGTTAGTGGTTGCTTCGGGAGCTCCACGCGGTCACTTCAAAGCGGGAACCGACCACTGGCTTCTTCAGCAGGAATTTCGGGACTTTGCGCTGTGTTCACCACTGCCCGAGATTGTTGCCTCAATATTGCGGAGTGACGAAATTCGTCTGTATGAAGACAGCGTTTTGGTGAAAGAACCAGGAACGCAGGAAAAAACCGGGTTCCATCAGGACATGTCATATTTCCATCTCGATGGAGATTTGGTCTGCACAACATGGGTTCCCCTTGATAATGTCACCGCCGAAACTGGGGCCGTCCGTTTTGTTGTGGGATCACACCTCGACAACACCAAGTACCGGCCGAACATGTTTGTTTCCGATTTAGCAATGCCCGATACGGAAGGTGCTGAGGTTCCTGATTACGACGTAATGGTCGGCGAAGCGCGCATCATCAGTTTCGATACTTCTCCGGGTGACCTCACCGTGCATCATGCTCGCACGATCCATGCCGCCAGTGGAAATCTGAGCCGCACCCAGCGCCGCCGAGCAATCAGTGTTCGCTACACCGGTGACGGAACTCGGTTCAAACTGGTGGCTGGTTCACCGACAAAGGAACATCACGCTTCGTTGTCCGAAGGCGACTTTCTCAACGATGAGTCATGTCCGCTTGCGTGGCCATAATTTCATCGTGTGGGTGTGAGCGAAGATAACTGCAGTTCGCCATCTTCTTTATAGGTGATGTCGCCAACGGGTGAGTTGGTTCGCAGATCGATGTGACGTTCCATGCGGACTAAGAGCATGTCCTGCACGGCGTACCAATAGTCGAGAGTTGTGGTTCCCCGTTGGGGGCCAGTGAGAGTGTCGGTCTCGCGATAGTGAAACACCGGCACTTGGTTTGACTCGACCTCAAGCAACGCGATGCCAAGAGATTGGAACGTGACATCGGTATTCGTGATTCCGGCGATGGTGTCACTGGTTCCCTCACATACATATGTCGATAGTTGGTCGCGCTGTTCGCCGGCCTTGATGATTTCGCCTGGAGGTGAGCAGGTGAACTCCGAGACGTTGGTGATTGATGCCGCACCAAGATCCCAGGCAGTTGATGTGACGTTTTTGTGTTCGGTCATAACGCCGCTGTTGATGCAATAGCTCCACCTTTGCTGGAACGCTGCATTGAAATCAACAGAGGTGGTCCAGCAGTTGTCGCCTTGGTGGGTCACGGTGACCGGGGCCGATGCGCCGTAATTCTGACTAGTCGGTGGAAAACTGATTGAGGCTTTGCCCGAAGCGTCGGCCCGATACACGCCAGACGGTGGTCTAGTGACGACGGCACCGAGTGTTTCCACTGCAGAAGTATCTCCATTCCGAAACGCTTGGAGTGCATCTTCAAGTGATCGGGCACCCGGGTTATCGCGAAAGACAAACATCGACAACAGCACGATGATTGGAACAAGGA
>JAEMTX010000154.1 GCA_016462055.1 Acidimicrobiia bacterium
AGTACTTCTGGTGCGTCGACTTCGCGCGGATCAGACATCAGCGAACTCCTCCTGGAGTAAAGGAAATAGGAAGACTTTTGACACCATTGATGAAACTCGACCGAAGTTGCACAGGCGGCCCGGCAAGCTCCACGTCAGGAAGACGGGTGTAGAGCTCACGAAACATCAGCGCGATCTCTCGACGAGCAAGATGGGCACCCAAACAGAAATGCGGGCCAGGACCGCCAAAGCCAACGTGGGGATTTGGATCCCGAAGCACATTGAACGTGTCGGGATCGCTGAAGACCGCTTCGTCGCGGTTGGCCGATCCGTAAAACATGATCACTTTGTCGCCCTGGTGGAATTCGTGACCCGAAAGCACGTAGTCCTGAGTCAGCGTGCGCCGCATCCAGACAACCGGCGATGCATAACGCACGATTTCCTCGACTGTCGTTGACATGGCACCCTCGATGTCGGCGAGAAAGAGTGCGCGTTGATCGGGGTTCTGCGAAAGATGCGTGATGCCGTGGTTCAACGCCGTGCGGGTCGTTTCGTGGCCTGCGACAGAAAGCAAAATAAAGAACGAGGCGAGTTCGTCGCCGGAAAGTTGCTCGCCATCGACTTCGGTGTTCACGAGGGCCGATAACAGATCATCGGTTGGAGTTGCTCGACGGAGCACTGCGAGTTCGTTCAACAGTCCTGCCAACATCGCGCCAGCCTCAAGGAAGGCAGTGATCGGATCGACACCTTCCGGAATGAAATCGGGAACGCCGCCGGAAAGAATGATGTTCGACTGCGCCAGCACCATGTCGTATTCACTGTGTGGGATTCCCATCATGTCGAGAATGACCAAAAGCGGGAACGGCATCGAGACGTCGATGACGAAGTCGATCTCCCCTTTGTCGACAATCCTGTCGACAACCTTTTTCGCGGTCTTTTCGACGTCGTCGAGAACAGCGTTGAGCATTCGCGGAGTGAAGGTTCCTGACACGATCTTTCGCAAACGAGCGTGACGAGGATCGTCCATCGAAATGAGCGATCCGTAGAACTCATTCATTTCTGCCGGCATGTCGAGAATCGAAACTGCGCCCTGGCCCGAGCAAAAGATTTCAGGATGACGACTGATCTCCAAGACGTCGTGCATTTTGGTGATGGCGTAATAACCGGGGCCTTCAGGGAATGGATCGATGATCGGTTCCGGGAAATAGGCAATTGGGTTTTCGCGACGCAACGTGGCAAATGCGGCATTGCGCTCGTTCCAAGGCTTGGCCCAGAACTCAATATCGGAAAGATCGATGTTTTCAAGTTTCATAACGACTCCTAGACGAGAAGAAAGAATTCAGAGGGCACCGGAGCGATCCGTGGTTTCAATCAGTTCGAGACATTCACCATTCGGCCCGGGCCAGAACAGAACAAGCAACAGTGGGAATTCATCTCCAACCGACAGTTCTTCTGTCGGCAGGAACGGAATAGAACCGGCAGCGCGGATAACTGCTTCGTCGGCTGCGCAATCGGTCGTCGACCATGCCATCCGAAAAATTCCGAGTTCGTTGGCACCGCGCACTCGAACCGCAGATTTCGGAGCAGGATCGAGCCACTGAACGAGCGCAACGGTGAAAACCGAGCCTTTGTCGGCAAGCAAAACAGTACGGACAGTTACGTCGGTGTCACGACCATAAAGATCTCCGGGCCACACCATTTCAGTGACATCCTGGAGTGGAGAGAGGCCCATGACCTCTTGGTAGTACTTGAGCGACTCGTCAATATCGGCACAGTTCACAACGACCTGAACGATTGATGTTTTCTCACCTTGGAACAAACCAACGGGAATGCCATCGGGATCGAGCATCATCGCAACGATGGGTCGAGCATCTCCGCCATCAATCTCACGCGGACTCGCAATCAGCGTCCCGCCCGCAGCAACGGCGCACTTCACGGTCGCGTCGATGTCGGGAGTTGAAAGCATCAGTCGGTTGTAACCGGGCTCGCCGTCCAACCCAGGGGCAGTCCCAGTCGGTAGCGGCGTCTTCCATTCAAGGAGATCAAGCGAAAGTCCATCGAGGCCATCATCGGAGTGCATGATCCATGCATCCCATGCAACTTCGTCAAGACCGAATGCCTCGCCCGACTGGTTCTTGCTTGGCACAGTGCGTAACACGCGTCGAAGTCCGAGTGCTTCGTAAAACGCGACAGCTACATCGAGGTCAGAGCAGTTCGAATTGCAGTGATAAATGCGGCTTCCTTGAATGGCCATCGTCGAATCGTAGGGCCACCAAACCGGCAGCGCCTTCAGCACTCAGTAGGACTCGGGATCGTCAATAACTGACTGCGGCACCGGGAAGTTGTAGAGCTCTGAAGCGTTCTTCCACGTGATGCGAGCGATGTCCTCGGCCGGCAGATTGCCGATCTCGTTCTTGGTCACCGTCTGTGTATTCGGCCAGGTTGAATCACAATGCGGGTAATCGCTCTCAATGAGAATGTTCTCGATACCAATGCGATCTCGCTGAACAAACGCAGATGGGTCCTCAACCGCGCAGAACCAAAAGTTTCGTTTGAGAACTTCAGCAGGCGTGAGGTCGGTGCCCTTCCACGTTCCATACATTTCGTGATAACTGAGCATGTGATCGAGGCGATCCATGAGGCCCGCCACCCATCCGATTCCGCCTTCGGACATACAAAGTTTCAAATCAGGGAATCGAACAGGAAGCAACGAATACAACCAGTCAACCGCAGCGAACATCGCATAACCAAAAAACAACACACCGACGGTGTCGCCCGGAGCATCCGGGGCAGTGGCCGGCGACGTACCTGAAGATCCGATGTGAAGGTTCACAACCGTTCCGGTTTCCGCGCAAGCCTGCATCATCGGATCCCAGTAACCAGTGTGCAGTGATGGGAGCCCGAGCATGTGGGGCGCTTCGGAAAACGTCACGGCCCTAAAGCCGCGCTCGGCATTGCGACGGATTTCCTCGGCGCCAACCACGGGGTCAAGCAGCCAAGGGATCTGACACGGCACAATGCGACCCGGATGAGTGCCCGCCCACTCTTCAAGATGCCAGTCGTTCCATGCTCGAGTCGTCGCCAAAGCGAGTTCAACATCATTGGTGGTCGTCTGCAATCGCTGACCACAAAAGCCCGGCAAGAACGAAGGGAAGTTCACCGACGCGTAGATGCCATTGAGATCCATATCGGCAATGCGCGCATTGATATCCCAAGCACCGCGTCGCATCTCATCAAAGCGAGCGGGCTCAAATGAATACTCCGAAACCGGTCGACCGACGACCGCATTGAACCCGACGTTCGGAAATTCCATTCCGTCGTAGACCCAGGTTTCAGAGCCGTCATCTTTTTCAATGATCTTTGGCGCCCGGTCAGCCAACTTCGCCGGCAGTCGGCCTTCGAAGGTATGTGGTGGCTCAACGATGTGATCGTCGGCAGAAATAATTGTGTAGTCGCGCTTACGTCGTTCTGGTTCAGGCAGAAACGTCACGCCACCAGTTTTCGATTTTCCACCGGTGGTGAAATTGAGATTGGACGCGAGGTCATCGATATTGATGGACACGGATCACTCCAGGACGTCGGGTTCTTCACGGATAAGACGACGGACCGCTCCGGCCCAATAAACCTCGGTGCCACGTTCGAGCAATGAAGCCTTCATGGCGGGGCGAACGATCGGCGGCACGGTGGTCGCTGACCTACCAGCAACGAGCACGTCATACATGAGCTTGCATTGACGATCGAGCGTGGCCGACTTATAAGTCGCTTCCTCAATCGTCGGCGCAGTCACAATCACCCCATGATTCGCCAAAATCACTACAGAGGCATTCCCGATTCGCTCGGCCAGGTCGGCACCGAGTTCCGGTGAATCGATTTCACCCGAATACTCGCTAACGAATCCGAGTTCGCCGTCGTACATCGATGACTGTTGGTGGAGGAACTCAGGAACAAGCCCAAGCGCGGCCAACAGCACTGCGTAATACGGATGGTTATGAACAACGACTCGAGATTCAGGGCGACGACGGTGCAGTTCAGTGTGAATTTGAACAGCGGGTGTGACATCCCACTTTCCACCGATCACGTTGCCGTCGGGATTAACGCGACAGATATCCGATGCAGAGACTTCTTCCCACCAGAGTCCCCAAGGATTGACCATCATCTCCGAATTATCGGCATTGGCCCAGGTGATGTGCCCAGCAATGTTTTCGCTGAACCCTTCACGAGCAAGAATCCGAAACGAACACGCCAATTTCTGTTCACCGGTGAGTTCAACACCAATAGGCGGCGTGATCGTTGGCGACCACGCGTCGGCGCCGCCCTTCGACAAAGCAACGCCCTCTGGAATTGAAGCCGCTCCAAGGGGCGCTGCGTCATTCGCTTCAATTGTCATCGTGCAACCCCCCGGTCGGCATGTGTGGCCACGTTAGATGCCAAACCCACGCATGAGACCATCGAATGTGGTTGCCTTTCGCCATGACCACTGTCGCAACTGCCAATGGCACGCTTCAGGGCCAAGACAATCCCGGATGCACCGCGTTCCTCGGTATTCCTTTTGCCGAATCACCGGTGGGGCCGTTGCGCTGGGCTCCTCCCGTCCCCGCCCTGCCTTGGGAAGGCGTTCGCGATGCCACCACATACGGGTCAGCGCCATGGCAACCCACCGGAGGCCCTCTCGAATGGGTTCGCGACAACATCAGTGCATTCGGTGGCGATCCCAACAACGTCACCATCTTCGGAGAATCTGCCGGCGGCGGCAGCGTGCTTTCTCTTCTCGCCATGCCCGCAGCCGTAACCCAGTGCCCGTCATCATCGGAACAACCCGTGACGA
>JAEMTX010000015.1:0-9268 GCA_016462055.1 Acidimicrobiia bacterium
ATCGTTCCTTGGGGGATTTCAAGCATGACTGTGACGATACTTCTGGTTTCAAAGCCCTAAGAACGAGCCGCCGTCGCACACGATTGTCTGGCCACTGACGTAGCCCGAGTCAGGTCCGGCGAGAAAGGCCACAACCCCGCCGATGTCATCGGTGGGATCGCCGATGCGGCCAAGTGGTGTTCGTGCTTCAATCGCGCCGCGCAAGGTGGGAACTTGGCTGAACGCGCTCGCAAGCGCAGGAGTTTCTGCAACCGGTGCGATGCAGTTCACGCAAATGCCGTCGGCGCCCCATTCGCGCGCTAATGATTTTGCGATCGCCCGTTGCGCGGCTTTTGACGGGGAATAAAGCGGAATATTTGCACTTCCTTCGATACCGCTGGGTGACGTGACGAGGATGAGGCGGCCTTGATCGCTCGCTTTTAAATGCGGGTAGGAAAGTTGTGCGCACCAGAAACTTGCCCAAGCTGACGTGCGTGACATTTGGTACCACGCGTCTGGTGGTGTTTCTTCAAGGCGACTTGCTTGACCACCGGCAAACGCGTTGTGAACCATGACATCAAGTCGTCCGTGGGTAGCAACAGTTCCATCAATGCATGCGGCGATGGATTCGCGAGTGGTGACATCTGTGACTACGCATTCGGCGGAGCCGCCATCGGCGCGAATTGCGGCGGCAACGGGTTCGCCGGTTTCTGCGCGTCGGGCGGCAATGACGACGTGAGCGCCGCATGATGCGAGCCGGCGAGCGATTCCCTCGCCGACACCTTGACCAGCACCGGTTACGATCGCGACGCGACCTTCGAGAGAGCGAGTTACATCCACAGTCCACCGTCCACGGTCAGAAGTTGGCCAGCAAGGTTGCGGGCATCGGGAGAACAAAGAAATTCAACAACCGCGCCCGGTTCGGCATCGGGCACCGCCGGAGTTGCGATTGAAACGGGACCAGCGGCAACCGCATCGCCCAAGACCAATGTGGGTGACACGGCGATCGCATTGACGGCGATGCCCTCGGGGCCCCACTGGCGCGCCATTGACTTGGTGAGGATGTGAACTCCTTCTGCAGCTGCGGCCCAATGCGCATAGTGGTCGCCGCCGGCGAGAGCAGTTGTGGGGAGGGTCAGCACAATCGCCCCGCCCCGCCCGGCGAAGGTGGTGCGAGCCTCGGTGCATGCGGCTACCGCTGCGTCCATGGTTTGCTGCCAGGCCAGATCGAATTCAGCGTCGGTCAACTCGGCGAGTGGACGCGGAACCATGACCGCTGGATCCCAAGGGGCAAAGACCATTGCGTCATACCCCTCATTGGTCAGCGTGTGGGCGCGATTCTCAAGGGCGGCCCCGAGTTGTCGGGCCAGAGGGCCGGAGCCCACGACATTGATTTTCATCTGACTCTCCAAATCTGCCAAGGCCCGGCTGGGGCTCAGGTGTGACACAAGTGAATCATGCGCTTCGCTTGTGTGACACCCATCACCCGAGGCTATGTTTCGGAAATGGATATTGGATACACACCAGAACAGGAAGCCCTGCGCACAGAGCTTCGCACCTATTACGACAATCTCCTCGACGAAGAGACGGTTGAAGCCCTGTCGCACAGTCACGGAATCGGCCAAGCCACCAAGGACGTCTGGAAACAGATGTGTACCGACGGGTGGGCCGGAATTGGTTGGCCCAAGGAATACGGCGGTCAGGCTCGCGGCCCGATCGATCAGTTCGTGTTCTTCGACGAGTCGATGCGTGCCGGCGCTCCAGTGCCGATGCTCACGCTCAACACCGTCGGCCCGACCATCATGAACTACGGCACCGATTGGCAGAAAGAGTTTTTCCTTCCGAAGATTCTCGCCGGTGACCTTCACTTCTGCATCGGTTACTCAGAGCCGGGCGCAGGTACCGACCTTGCTGCACTCCAGACCCGCGCCGTGCGCGATGGCGACGAGTACGTCATCAATGGTCAGAAGATGTGGACCTCACTCGCCGGTGGTGCCGACTATTGCTGGCTCGCTGTTCGTACTGATCCCGAAGCCAAGAAGCACAAGGGCATTTCGGTCATTGTCGTCCCGATGGATACCCCTGGTATCACGATTCAGCCGCTTCGTCTCATGGGTGAGCATGACATCAACGCCACCTACTTCGACGATGTTCGTGTTCCCGCCAAGTTCCTTATTGGTGAAGAGAACGGTGGTTGGGGACTCATTACCAACCAGCTCAACCACGAGCGCGTCACGCTGTGCTCAAGCGGTATGCCCGAGCGCATCCTCACCAACGTTCGGAAGTGGGCGCAGGACACCAAGCTTCCCGACGGCCGTCGAGTGATCGATCAGGAATGGGTGCAACTCAACCTTGCCAAGGTGCACGCCAAGCTTGAATACCTGCGCCTTGCGAACTGGAAGGTTGCGTGGTCAGCGAGCACTCAGATGCTGCACCCAGCCGATGCCTCAAGCGTCAAGGTGTTCGGCACCGAGTTCTATCTCGATGCCTACATGATGCTCATGGAGGTCCTCGGACCGCGCGCCTATCTCGAGGCGGATGCCCCCGAGTCCATCCTTCGTAGCCAACTCGAGGCCGGCATTCGCGGCACGATCATCCTCACCTTCGGTGGTGGAACCAACGAACTGCAGCGCGATCTCATCGCCATGTTCGGTCTCGGCTTCCCCCGCTCGGCACGCTGAGCAGAAAGAACACACACATGGATTTCTCATTCTCATCAGATCAAGAAGAGCTTCGCGCTCTTACCAATCGGGTTCTCACCGACCGTTGCACAATGGAGCACCTCAAAGAGATCGAAGATGCCGGTGGCATTGACCTTGTGCTCTGGCGTGAACTTGCCGATCTCGGCATTGTCGGAATTGGTATGCCCGAAGCCGACGGCGGCGCTGGTCTCGGTTTCGCCGAGGTAGCAATCGTGCTTGAAGAGGTTGGCCGAACCGTTGCACAGGTGCCGGCGCTGCCGGTCATGGGCATGGCCGCACCGTTCCTTGCCGAGCATTCACCAAAGCATCTCGCTGGTCTCGCCTCGGGCGAGCGCATCGTTACAGTCGCCATTCACGACCTTGTCGGCGATATTCACACCCCATTTCTCGCAGCCAAGGGCGGCGTGCTCGATGGTGTGAAGACCAACGTTCCATTCGGAACTGTTGCCGATGGCTTCATTGTTTCCGCCGCTGATGGCATCTATTACATCGATGCCAAAGCCAATGGAGTGACTGTTGAACGCCAAGGCGCCACCGATGGCATTCCTGATGCCAAAGTCTCCTTTAGCGGTGCTGCCGCCGAGAAGATCGCTGGGCTCGATGCTCTTGATCGACTCATTGAATACGGACAGACCTCGCAGGCGCTCCTTATGGCGGGCGTCACCGCTCAGGCTGTCGAAATCATGTCGGCCTACGTGAAAGAACGTGTGCAGTTCGATCGCCAGATCGCAACGTTCCAGGCCGTGGCCCAGCGTGCAGCGGAATGCCGCATCGACGCTGACGCCATCAAGCTCACTGCGTGGGGCGCAACGATGCGTTTGAACGACGGCCTTCCTGCCGGCGAGAACGCAGCCTCGGCGAAGTACTGGGCAGCGGAAGGCGGCGCTCGCGTCGTTCGAGCCTGTGTGCATTTGCACGGTGGTGTTGGTGTCGACCGCGACTACCCGTTGCATCGCTACTACCTGTGGGCCAAGAAGCAGGAACTGTTCCTTGGTGGCACCACTCAGAGTCTGTTGCACCTCGGCAAGTTGCTTGCTGACACGCCAGTCTGAGTTAGTACAAGAACGAAATGAAGAAGGCCCGGGCAACTGCCCGGGCCTTCTTCGCGAAGTGATGCGGGTTAGTTTCGAGGAGGTCCTTGCGGCCCAGACGGACCTTGCCGTCCCTGGAGTTGCTGGCCCTGCATTGGCGGCATCTGTGCGCCAGCACCTCCCGTTTGGGTTGTTGCTGTTCCGGTAAGACACCCGAGGATGTAGGGGAACTGCGTTGGGGTGAGGTGATAGGCGTAGGTGCCGTCCGCTTCGACGCGCCCGTTGCACGCGTCGAGTGTTCCCGGATCGGTGCCACCACTAAAGGTGTAGGCCTTCCAGACATAGGACTTCGAATCACCAGTCTTGGTGTAGCCGCTCTTGGCGAGCGTTGTCTGTGAGCAGTTCGCGTCGAGGCAGATCACCGAGTTGTAAATCGGGAATCCATCAATAGCGAAGCCCACGAGTTGTGAGGTTTCGAAATTGCAGACGGCGTCGGTGTAAATGATCGTGTGGTAGTGGTAGTCAGAACTTGGGCCAGTGTGCCCACCGCAGTAATCCATGAGTCCATTTCCCACAGGATCTCCGTATGCTTCGGCCGCCGGCATAGGCCCCTCGGTCGGCCCGTAGATAGCGATTCCAGTCACTGTGAAACCAAGAGTTCCCAACCGATTTTCGATGGTCGTCGGTGCAGCTGCTTTGGTTGGTTTCATCGGAATCTTCCAAGTGAAGTTCTGTGACGCCAAAGCATTGGGCGTCTTCGAAACGAACCCGTAGGAGATCATGTTGTTTGACGTGACGGTCACTTCGGTATCGGTGCACGTAACCGTCACTTTTGGCGCGGCATAGTTGGCGCCAGCACTTGTTCCGCTGAGGTCGGGGAAAGCGCTGTCAGGGCAGGTGCCAAAAGCGGGATGAGTTGTGAGGAGGCTGGCGTTGCTGGCCGCAGTTGTTGTGGAGGTCGGCATGTCGCTCGTCGAATCGGTCGACGCGCTGGCGCACGCGATTGCTCCAGCAAGCAGAACAAAAAGAAGTGGGAGGAGAATGGCACTACGTCGATTTCGCATCCGCTTACAGTTCCACATGTTGGTAAGGAATTACTAAGTCAGCAGGCAACTTGCAGCGGAAATTGGCGTCGATTTCGGCGCGGTGCCGTTACGGCAGAACGGTGTAGGTGTCTTTGCCGCTCTTCAAGACCGTGCCCGGGGTGGCACCGGTGGCTTGACCGTTAATGATCACGGCGATTCCATTCACGAGCACCCGTTCGATGCCGTAGGAATCAGCCGTGAGTCGAGAACAGCCGCCAGGAAGATCGGCGACCATGTGAGCGTTCTCTGAGCCAATCGTTTCCGGATCAAACACCACGATGTCGGCGTTGCTGCCTTCGACAAGGGTGCCTCGATCGACAAGTCCAAACAATTGAGCGGGTGTTTGCGTGATGAGTTGTACTGCGCGCTCGATGGGGATGAGCTTGCGTCCGTTGAGCATGTCTCCCAAAAAGCGGGTGGGGAATGTTGCGCCACACATGCGGTCGAGGTGCGCTCCAGCGTCGGAGCCGCCGATCATGACGCGTTCGTCGTTCCATGCTTCAACTCGCATGCGCCATGACTCTGGGTCTTTGTCCTTCGGCGCCGGCCACAGGATTGTTTGAAGTTCGTCGGCAATAACAATGTCGAGAAGTGTGTCGAATGGTTCGGTTCCCCGCTCGGCAGCAATCTCGCCAACGGTGCGATTCGAGAGTCCAGCATTTTCTGGTGCAAACGTGTCACCGATGACGTAGTCCTCCCAGTCAGCCAGGCGACGGTAGATGCCGGCTTCTTCAGACTTCGAGGCGGTGAGCAAGGTTGCGCGAGTTGCTGGGTCTTGCAATCGGGCGATGCGCTCGGGGATATCGCAACGCAGTGTGTTTTCCCATTCTGGGAGCAGCCAAATGCCGCAGAACGTTGCGAAGTTCATGTTCATTGGAACAAGCACGGGCATGGTGAGAGCAACGACGCGGCCACCGATTTCTTTGGCGCGGTCAAAGGCCTCGACCTGACGACCGACGCGGTCGGGTTCGCGACTATCGATCGTGAGCACGTTCCAGTTCATGACGCGCTTTGCTGCAGCACTCAAGGTTGCGAGCAATTCAATTTCGTCGTCGGCGAATCGATCGAGACAACCGGGAACGATGCCTTCGAGGCTTGTGCCTTCGTGCTTGCCGACCTCGGTGGCCATGGCGAGCATTTCTTCGGTGGACGCCCAGCGGCTTGGCACGGGTTGTCCGTCGCCGTCGCTATGGCTGCCCGATGTTGTGAATGACCACCCGAGTGCACCGACTTCAATGGCCTTGCGCAGTTCGGCGACCATGGCCTCGATCTGCTCGGGGGTTGCTTCGCCTCCGACGGACTCTGGGCCCATCACGTAGCGGCGGATGGCGCAATGGCCGGCCATCCAACCGGCGTTCACCGAAATCCGGTTCTCGAACTGGTTGAGATACTGCTCGAAAGTTTCCCAGTTCCAATCGATCGTCCTGAGAGCGGGAAGGGGCATGCCTTCAACACGGCTCATCATTTCCTGCAGGTACTCCGCTTCAGCGGCAGTGGGGCGCAGGGGAGCGAGGGTGAATCCACAGTTGCCGGCGATGATCGTGGTGACGCCATGGTTCGCCGATGGCGACGCGCCTGGATCCCAAAGAAGCTGCGCGTCGTAATGAGTGTGGACATCGACCACGCCAGGCATGACCATGCGCCCGGTTGCATCGGTAACGATCGTTGCGTCGCCGTCGACCTTGCCGATGGTGACGATCTTTCCGTCGCGAATGGCGATATCGGCAAGGCGGCCGGGGGTGCCGGTGCCATCAATGACCGTTCCGCCCTTGATGATCTCGTCGTAGCTTGTGTCGGACACAGTGAGCACCCTCTCGTTGGGCCGCCGATTGGGCGGTGTTTCTGACGAACCGTCAGATTACACGGCGGCCGGTTGTCGTCCACCGCCGTGCGGGAATTGCTGAGTATGACGAACGACGGTGGCTGTCCTAACGTGCCCAACCATGGCAATCACGAACGAATACCGTCAGCTCATCGGTGGCGAATGGGTCCCCGGCGGCGATGGCACCTACGACATCATCAACCCCGCCACTGAGCAGGTTGTGGCTGCAGCGCCCGAGGCATCTGCCGAAGACGTGGCTCGCGCCGCTGCTGCGGCAAAGGAAGCATTCCCGGCCTGGAGCCGCACTTCCCCGGAAGAACGGTCGGCGCTTCTTGCCGCCGCCGGCAAGGAATTGGCCAGGCGTACCCCCGAGCTCATTCCCTTAGTTATTAGCGAAACCGGCGCAACGTCATCGGTGGGTTCGCTGATGCAGGTTCCTGTTGCGATTTCACGATTCGATCGTTACGCCAAAGGCGCGCTCCACGACCTGAGTGTTGCCCTTCCACCTCAGGCCATTGGCACGACTCCGCTTGCTGCTGGCGCGCTTATGTCTGGTTATGCCCGCAAGGTTCCGCTCGGAGTTGTTGCCTGTATCGCTCCGTACAACTTCCCGACCACGTCAATGGTGGGCAAGATTGCTCCGGCACTTGCGACCGGCAACACCGTTGTGATGAAGCCCGCCCCGCAGGACCCGCTGTGCGTCATCGAACTAGCAAAGGTCCTTGAAGATGTTGGTTTTCCGAAGGGTGTCATCAACATCGTTACAGGTAGCGGCCCGTCCGCCGGTGTGAATCTGGTTTCCGATCCCAATGTCGACATGGTGTCGTTCACCGGTTCGTCTGCAGTCGGCGCATCGATTGTTGCCGCCGGCGCTCCCACCATGAAACGTCAGCTTCACGAACTTGGTGGCAAGGGTGCATGCATCGTCCTCGAGAACGCTGACATGGAAAAGGTCGTTGCCGGTATCGCCAGTGTGTGGGCATTCCATTCCGGTCAGATCTGCACCGCACCGACGCGCGTGATCGTCCACCGCAGCCGCTACGACGAACTCGTTACTCGCCTCGAAGGTGCCGCTCGTGCGCTCAAGGTTGGCGATCCTCTCGACGCCGCAACCCAAGTTGGTCCGGTTATTTCTGCAGTGCAGCTTGGCCGTATCCAGGGAATGATTGAAGCCGGTCTTTCCGAAGGCGCCGAAATGGTTGTCGACGGCCGCAATGCCGGACCAGATAAGGGTTATTTCATTGGCCCAACACTTCTTGCGGGCTGCAATAACACCATGACTCTTGTGCGCGAAGAAATCTTCGGTCCGGTCGTGGTCATCGTTCCGTTCGAAACTGTCGACGACGCAATCGCCATCGCGAACGACAGCGACTACGGCTTGTTCTCCTACGTGTTTGGTTCCGATACGCCAGCCGCGTTTGAGGTTGCAAAGCAAATTCGGTCCGGTCGTGTTGGAATCAATAGTGTTCAGACACACCACGAAACACCATTCGGCGGTTTCAAGATGTCAGGTATCGGTCGCGATGGCGGCAACTGGGGTCTCGACGCTTACACCGAATGGCAATCAATTATTTGGGGCAGTTGAGTTTCATTTCATTTCTAGTCACCGTCTATTGACACATCCTTGGGGGAATCCATGAAGGGCATTGTTTTCACTGGAGAAGCTGCTGAAGTATTAGACGGACTCGAAGTCCGCGATCCCGGCGCTGGCGAGGTCATCGTCAAAGTGATGGCTGCCGGCGTTTGTCATAGCGACGTCACTGCTGCGGCAGGTGCGTTCGGATGGCCATCGCCGGCCGTGCTGGGCCACGAAGGCGCTGGCATTGTCGAAAAGGTCGGCACGGGCGTCACGCATGTCGTCGAAGGTGATCACGTCATCATTTCGACCCTTGCTGCTTGCGGCGTCTGTAAGGCCTGCGCGCAGGGCAAGCCCACGCGTTGTCGTCAGACACTTGGAAACATGGCTCAGCCGTTCACGCTGAATGGTGAAGCGTGTTGGAACTTTGCTGCTGCTTCGGTGTTCACCGAGCGCACAGTGGTTCGTGGTTTCCAAGCTGTGAAAATTCCTAAGGACGTTCCGTTCACATCAGCCTGCCTCGTTGGCTGTGGCGTGATGACGGGTGCTGGTGCGGTGCTGTATCGCTCCGACGTCAAGATCGGCCAGACCGCGGTCGTGTACGGCTGCGGCGGCGTTGGGCTCAACGCCATTCAGGCGCTGCGGGTCAAGCGGGCTTCGCGCATCATTGCCATCGACACCGAACCGGAAAAGGAAGCTCTGGCTCGCCAGTTCGGCGCCACCGACTTCCTCAACGGCCGCGATGAAGACATCGTCGAGCAGGTTCGTCGCCTCGTTCCCTACAGCGACACCGAGCTTTCCGGTCCGTTCAACGCCGGTGGCGTCGACTGGGTGTACGACGTCGTCGGCCACCCAACAGTGACCTCGAACGCGCTTGAAATGCTTGATTGGGGCGGCACCGTTGTCATTATCGGCACGCCTGGTGGCGACGCAACGTTCACGCTCCCATATCAGCGCTTCACGCAGAACGAACGATCAGTGATCGGTTGTCGTGCCGGTTCCTACAGCCCGCACAGTGACATGTTGCAGATCATCGATCTCTATCGTCGTGGTGAATTCATGCTCGACGAACT
>JAEMTX010000015.1:9368-12166 GCA_016462055.1 Acidimicrobiia bacterium
CGTCTCGGGGCCGAAGGCGGAAAGGTCGCATGCCTCGATGTGAACATCGAGAACGCGCAAGAAACCGCCAACGCAATCGGTAACGGTGCCCTCGCATTCGCGTGTGATGTCAGCAGCTGGGCCAACGTCGAATCGGTCGTCTCCGACGTGACAAAGGCATTCGGTCAGGTCGACATGCTGTGCAACATTGCCGGCATCGGCGGCTTCGACAACAGCCACGATGGCGACCCGGCGAAGTTCGAACGCATGATCGCGGTCAATCTCACCGGCACCTACTTCATGTGTCGCGCCGTGCTCCCGCAGATGGTTGAACGTGGTCACGGTGTCATCGTGAATACCTCCTCAACCGCGGCAGTCATGGGTCAGCCCTGGAGCGCCGCCTACTGCGCCTCAAAGGGTGGGGTTTCGGCGCTCACCCGTGCGCTGGCCACCGAATACGACGTTCCGATTCGTATCTGCGCCGTCGCTCCTGGCGGGGTCGAAACGAACATGTATTCGGCATTCATTCCGCCGAAGGGCGCCGATTGGGGCCGGATGCGCAAGATGTCTCGCGACAACGTCGAGGTCGGAAAACCCGCTGAACTTGCCAGTTTCTATGCCTATTTGGGCTCGGACGAAGCCCGTTATGTCAGCGGTGCAACCCTGATGATGGACGGCGGCATTTCTTGTTAGTCACTCATCAATCGGAACTTTGGTTACCGATTGGTCACTTTGAGGCGATGGGCTGACGACGGGGGTCGTCGTCAACCCATTGGCACTTTTGTGCCGACCGTCACACAGGAGTTTGTGAATTCGGTTATGGTTCGGAAAGTTGTTCAACAAACCCAGGGGGAATCCAGTGAAGCGAATTAGAAAAGGTGTGCTCATCGCGGCTCTCAGCGTCAGCATCCTTGCTGTCGGTTGTGGCCGTAGTGGGTCAGATAGCGAAAATGGTTCGGGCGAAAGTCCCACAGCCAAGGCAAATGCCAATTGCACAAAAGAAGCACTGCAAGCAACGGAAATTGGCGTGAGCGCGGACACCATCACTGTTGAAGTCATGGCCGATACCGGTTCACCTTTGGCACCTGGTTTGTTCCAGGGAAATGTCGATGCGATGAACGCTTACGCCAAGTGGGTCAACGCCAATGGCGGTATTGGATGTCGTCAACTCAAGGTTGAAGCCTGGGATTCCAAGCTTGACCCGACCGAGAGCAAAAATGGCATTATTAATGCATGCAAGACCGCTGTTGCGATGGTGGGTGGCAATGCATTGTTCAACCCCGACGTGACCGACCTTGGGAAGTGTGCTGATAAGGCAGGACAGCCGATTGGTATTCCCGACTTTGCTGCTCTCGCCAACGATGTGAACGAGCAGTGCGCAGCAAACTCTTGGATCGTTCAAGCGGTGTCCGAGCCCTGCACCGGAGTAAACACCGGAGTTCGTGACCTCAAAGCTTTTGTTGGAGCAACGAACTTCTACAAGACGATCCAACCGAACCTCAAGGGTGTCTTTCTGGTCCCTGGTGATCTGCCCACCACGGTGCAGTCAGCTACCTATCAGATCGAAGCTCAGAGGTCGGCGGGCGTGACGTGGATTGACACGATGAAGGTGTCGGGTCGTGCCGAGCAGTCAGCGTTCAACACTTACGTGCAGGCCCTAAAGACTGGCGGCGGCAACTACGCCTACTCCGGCTCAAATGACGTCGCTATGACGAAGCTCCGCAAAGAAGCGAAGGCACAGGGGCTCACTGGTGTCGATATATGGGCATGTTCACTGGCCTGCTACACCGAAAACTTTAAGACTGCTGGTGCTGATCTCGATGGCACCTACGTCTGGATGCAATTCGTTCCGTTCGAGGAAGCCTCGAGCAATAAGACAGTGGAAACGTACGTGAATGCAATGGGTGGCAAGCCTGATGCCTTTGGTGCTCAGGCATGGCAGGCCGGCATGGCCTTCACTCAGTCGGTCAACGAGATCGTCGCCGAAAAGGGAGCCAACGCCATCACTCGTGCAAACATCCTCGCGAAGATGAAGACACTTTCATTCGACGCTGGTGGTTGGATTGGCAAGGCTCGCACTTCGCCGAAGGTGTTCTCTGACTGCATGGTTGTCATGCAAATCAATGGTGGCAAATTTGCACGAGTCTTCCCCAAGGAAGTTGGAACGCTTGATTGCAAGAGTTCAAACATGGTGACTGTCAAGATTGATCCCGCAGCAGCTGCTGCAAACATCAAGTAGCACCAACTTGTAGTAGTTGAGAGGGGTCAGCCCGTCCAAGGGCTGGCCCCTCTGTTTCACATCAAAACATTCCAGTAGGGGGGAACATGCGGCTCAAAGTCAGTCCACGGCTGATTTCCGCGATTGTCGTCGGTCTCGTCATCCTTTTCTTGGTCAACAAGAACTGGGGAGGAGCGTCAATTAGCGCGAAGACAATTTCGTCCTTCCTCGTTGTAGGTATTGCCCTCGGCGGCATTTATGCCATTACTGCCGGTGGCCTCGTTGTTACCTACGCCACAACTGGCATTTTCAATTTTGCCCATGCCGCTATTGGGTGTTTTCTGGCCTTTTGTTATTGGCAACTCACGGTGAAGCAAGGATTACCGACGGTGGTTGCACTGATCATCACGTTATTTGTGATCGCTCCAGCGATTGGGTTCCTGCTCGACAAAGTGATTATGCGGCGCCTACGAGATGCCGCACTTGTTGTGCAACTCATGGTCACTGTTGGCCTGATGCTCACATTTATGGGTATCACGCTCACCATTTGGTCTCCAAAAACAGGCCGCTCCTTGCCTCAGTTCTTTCAAAACACTCAAGG
>JAEMTX010000015.1:12176-18602 GCA_016462055.1 Acidimicrobiia bacterium
GTCACCGCAACCTGGCATCGGATTATCACCGTTGTCGTTGCGCTGCTTGTTGCTCTCGGATTGCGATTTCTCCTGTACAAAACGCGCTTAGGCATTTCGATGCGCGCCGTTGTTGACAGTCGCAGTCTGGCTGGCCTCACGGGGGCAAAGCCTTCGATTATTTCTGGTTCTTCGTGGGCTTTGGGTTGTATGACTGCCGGCCTTGCCGGCATTCTGATCGCACCCGAGACCGGTCTTGTGGTCGAGAACCTCGCACTCATCATTGTTGTGGCTTCAGCCGCTGCTGCGATCGCGCAGCTCAAATCAATTCCCATGGCGTTTATCGGTGGTTTGGTGATTGGTCTGGCGAAGTCGTTTTCGGCGGTGTATCTCGAATGGGGCAAGGACTGGGCCTATGCCGATGAGGCCATTCCGGCTGCGATTTTGTTTATTGCTCTTCTGTTCCTGCCCATGGCCCGGCTCGAAACCGGAAAGATTCGAATTACCAAACGCACTGAGCGCCTTACGAAACCTTGGGAGGCCGCACTCGGGGCTGGTGTGATGATCGCAATTGTTGGCGCGTGGGCGAATGGCTGGATCCCCTGGATCAGCGGCACGACCGTCGGCGAGCGCTCGACGGGCTGGCTAGGCCGAGGCGCTGGCTTCCTCGTCCTCGGTCTGGTCATGCTCTCGCTCATCCCATTGATTGGTTGGGCGGGGCAGGTGAGTTTCGCCAACTACGCGATCGCCGGTATCGGCGCGGTGCTGTTCTCTCACTTCGGCGGTCAGAACGGCGATGCCCTCGGCATCGTGTGGGTCATGCTGATTTGTGCACCGCTTGGTTTGGCCATCGCGCTTCCCGCTCTCCGACTAAAGGGCCTGTATCTTGCTCTCGCAACGATGGCATTCGCCGAAGTGGCCGACAAAGTACTTATTCGTCACCCAAGCATGCTCGACCCGGCGGCGACCGGCGTTTTGTTCAAGCCGGTGAACTTCTTCGGCATCACGATTAGTTCAAGTGCGAGTGATCGCAAAGCTTTCCTGATGTTTTTGGTCGTCGCGTTTGCATTGCTGTTCTTTATGCTTGAGATGCTTCGCCGAACGCGTTGGGCACGGCGCTGGATCGCTATGTCTGATTCCCCGGCAGCTTCGGCCACCATCGGCGTCAATCTGACCACCACGAAGATGATGGTGTTCATGTTGTCCGGAGCAATGGCCGGATTCGCCGGCTGTATGATTGGCCTGCAGCGTGGCGCTTTGTCCGTCGATTCTTTCCCCCTCTTTGCCGGGCTACCCCTCGTACTGCTCATAGCGGTTCAGGGGGTTCGCTATCCTGTTGCAGCCTTCATGGGCTTGATTGGTTTGGCGTCTTTCCCCGCGCTCTTTGAGGTGCTCGGTAAGCCGTCATGGCTCACGGCGATTGAACTTATCGGTCCAGGTATCGCAGCAATAGCCATGGCGTATCGACCCGAAGGGGCGGTCTTCTATTCCGGTCGAGACCTCGCTGGTCTCTTACCTTGGCGAAAAGATGCGCGTGAGGAAAAAGCGCTTGCCGTCGCCAAAGAACGAGAACAAAAGATAGGCAAAGACGAGATCGGCGACATGGGTCTGACCCGCCCGTTCAGCGCCGACAAAGTTGCTCAACTCGACCGGGTCCTCGATATCACAGACCTTGTCGACGAACACAAGATGGCCCCAACCGGAGGCGTGTCATGAGTTCCATTCTCAGCACTCAAGACGTTGTTGTGCGCTTCGGCGTGCTTCAGGCGGTGTCACAGGCATCGATCGAAGTGATCGAAGGGCGAGTCACCGGGCTGATCGGGCCCAATGGGGCCGGTAAGACAACGCTGTTCAACGTCATCACCGGATTGCAGGAGCCAACTGCGGGCAAGGTATTTTTCGACGGTCAAGACATCACGAACAAGACTCCGTTTAAGCGGGCTCGTTTAGGAATCGCCCGAACGTTCCAGAAACTTGAAGTATTCGGCAGCCTCTCTGCTCGCGAAAACATTTTGGTGGCTGCCGAACAGCGCAAAACCTGGGACCGTTCGGGTTTTGATCCGGCAAAGGTGTGCGATGAGATTTTGGCCAAAGTGGGCCTTTCTCATGTTTCAGAGTTCATGGTCGGAACCCTTCCAACCGGAACTGCTCGACTCGTGGAATTAGCTCGTGCCCTTGCGTCTAACCCGCGAGTGCTCCTGCTCGACGAGCCCTCCTCTGGTTTAAACGAAGAAGAGACTGAAGAGATGGCGGCGTTGCTCAAGACATTTGTCGAAGAAGGGCTTGCCGTGCTCCTTGTTGAGCACGACATGTCATTTGTTATGGGTACGTGTGAGTACATCCATGTTCTTGATTTCGGAGTCGTCATTGCTGAGGGAACGCCGGCCGAAGTGCAGGCCGATTCGCATGTGCAAGCTGCCTATCTGGGCACCAAGACCGAGGAGCAAGCGTCATGACCCCGATCCTCGAACTGAACAACATCCGGGGCGGCTACGGCACCATCGACGTGCTGCACGGCGTCAACCTCACACTCGAGGTCGGTCAGGTCCACGCCCTTCTCGGGCCCAATGGTGCGGGTAAGACCACCACGCTTGGGATCTGCAGCGGTCAGATCCTTCCCTCTGGTGGCCAATTACTGATGAGTGGTCGCGAGGTCAACGGAGTGAGCAGCGATGTTCTCGCTCGGGCAGGCGTTTGTTTGGTTCCCGAAGGACGGGGAATTTTCCCGAACCTCACCGTGACCGAAAATCTGCGCATGTTTACCCATGCCGGCGCGTCACTGACTGATGTCCAAGACAAAGCGTTTACGCAGTTCCCGCGCTTGAAGGAACGGCGCAAACAGATCGCCGGAACGCTGTCTGGTGGCGAGCAGCAGATGCTGGCCATGTCCCGCGCACTTGCAGTGAACCCATCGCTCCTGCTCCTCGATGAACTTTCCATGGGTCTCGCCCCATTGATTGTCGAGGAACTGTATGAACGTGTGGCAGAACTCGCAGCGCAAGGTATTTCCATCCTCGTGGTGGAGCAGTTCGCCCAAGCCGTGCTGGGCGTGTCGACCGTTGCGTCGATCATGTTGCACGGACGCATCACTCGAACCGGACCACCCGCTGAGATCGCCGAGGAACTGACCGAGGCGTATCTGGGCGGAACAACCCATTGATGAACGCCAGAACAACGGAGGAAATATGAGTAACACTGAAACCACGCCGTCGGACCGCCTCCAGGAGTTCCAGGGCGAAGTCGACGCAATGAAGGTTGACGGAGGCAAGGCCAATCCGGAGCGAACATGGGTCATCCTTGGTGCCCTGTTGATGATCGCCGGCATTGTGCTGTCACTCATCGCTTGGCTGACCCTTCAAGGCAGCGGCAAAGGCGCAAAGACCGAGGACCTTCTCGCTATGGGAACATTCGGACTCGTCCTCGCCGTCGTGGGCGCGGCGCTCTTTATCGTGATGTCGCTGCGTCGTTACTTCCGCTACTGGCTTGTTCGTCTCATCTTCGAACAGCGCGAAGCGGCCGATCGCATTTCAGGCAAGAACTAGCAGTCACAGTTCACGTAGGCGGATCCTTGATTGAGGGGACGGGGAGACCCGTTCCTTCAATCGTTTCGGCGTAACTCGCCGCAGTACGAGTGGTGTCCTAGATTGAAGACGTCAACGAATTTCATGTTGCCAATTCCAGGGGGAAGACAGAATGGCCATGCCGACCGACGTCCCAGTCATCGACACGATGATTGGCTTTCCGGCTCGCGACCTGAAGGCGCAGTACGAGTTCATTACCAAGCAAACCAAGGACACACAGTCCAAGGAAGAGTTTGAATTTCCGGCCGAGTACATGTTTAAGTCGCCGCCGGATAAGGAAAAAGAAGTTCGCGAAACCGAAGATCCGGTTGGCTACACGCTTGATCAAATGGACAAGTGCGGCGTGTCAATTGGCATGGTCGGTGTAGGGCATCGCGAAGGTCAAGGTGAAGCAACTGGCGAAGACGCGATCAAGCGTTACCCCGGTCGCTTTATTGGTTCTGTCGGTGCTGATCCCAACGACGGCATGGCCGGTATCGAAAACATCGTGCGTGCCTATGAGACCTGGGGTGTGCGTTCCATCAGCATGTTCCCGGCTGGTTGTTTCCCGCAGGTGCCGATCAACGACAAGAAGATGTATCCGATCTACGCGAAGGCCTGTGAGCTCGATATTCCCGTCTTCGTTTGCACCGGCATTCCCGGCCCGCGTCTGAAGTTCCAGTGTCAGCACGTTGAACATGTCGACGAGGTCATGTACGACTTCCCCGAACTCACCTACGTGTCACGTCACGGGTGTCAGCCATGGACCGAACTCATGGTGAAGCTCATGCTCAAGTGGCCAGGTCTGCACTACTCAACCTCGGCCTTCGCTCCGAAGCATTACGACCCGCGCATCATCGACTACGCCAACACCCGGGGCTCCGACAAGATCATCTATGCCGGCTATTTCCCGATGGGTCTGTCGCTGAAGCGAATCATGACCGAAATGCGTGATGTGCCGTTCAACGACAACGTTTGGCCCAAGTTCCTGCATGACAACGCCGCCCGGGTTCTGAAGCTGGATTGATCGGGTCCTAAAGTGAGCCCATGGCCCTTCCGATAGATGTCTCGACCGTCTCCGACGAGGAGTTTCGTGCCGCCGCCAAAGACTGGCTGGCCGAAAACCTCGTCGGAGAATTCGCGTCCCTCAAGGGGCGCGGTGGACCTGGCGATGAAGAAGTCGGGTTTGATATCCGAGAGCGCTGGGAAAAGGTTCTTGGTGCCGCCGGATGGATCGGGCTGGGTTGGCCCACTGAATTTGGTGGGCGCAATGCCACGGTCGGCGAGCAGATCATCTGGGCCGAGGAATACGCCCGAGCGCAGGCCCCTGGTCGCGTCAATCACATGGGTGAGAACCTGCTCGGGCCAACGCTTATCGAACACGGCACGAAAGAACAGCGCGAGCGTTTCCTTCCGCCCATCCTGAATGGCGACGAGCGATGGTGTCAGGGCTATTCCGAGCCGAACGCGGGCTCCGATCTTGCCAATGTGCAAACCCGAGCCGTTCTCGATGGCGATCAGTGGATCATCAATGGCCAGAAAGTTTGGACCTCGCTGGCCCACGTTTCACACTGGTGTTTCGTAGTCGCTCGCACCGAAGCGGGTTCGCTACGTCATAAGGGATTGTCTTTTCTTCTTGTGCCCATGGACCAGCCCGGCGTCGAAACTCGAATCATTGAGCAAATCACTGGTGGCGGAGAGTTCAACGAAGTCTTCTTTAGCGATGCCGTCACAGAAGCTGGTCTGATCGTCGGCGAGCCGGGTAAGGGTTGGGGTGCTGCGATGGATTTGCTTGCGCTTGAGCGTGGCATTTCAACGCTGGCGCAACAGGTTGGATTCGAGCGCGAACTCGACAATCTCATCGCTGAAGCAAAAAAGAAGGGCTCGGCCGCGAACCCGATCATGCGCCAACGTCTTGCCGATGCGTACACGGGTCTGAAACTGATGCAATGGAACGCGTTGCGTTCGATGGGTTCTGGCGTACCCGGTCCCGAAGCATCGATCTCCAAATTGTTCTGGGGAACCTGGCATCGCGATCTCGGTGAACTGGCCATGGATATCGGCGGCATCGAATCGCAAATTGCGGAAGGCTTCCCTTATGAACTGACGCTTGATCAGAAGATGTTCTTGTTCACCCGATCCGAAACTATTTACGGCGGAAGCAACGAAATCCAGCGCAATGTGTTGGGTGAACGTGTTCTCGGCCTTCCCAAGGAGCCCAGCCCCTCATGAGCACGCCACCTACCTACGTCGAAGGACACGGACTACTCGCTGGCAAGAGGGTGCTTGTCACCGCGGCAGCCGGAACAGGTATTGGGTTTCAAGCGGCGAAGCGTGCAATTGAAGAAGGCGCTCAAGTTGTCATTTCCGATAAGCACGAGCGCCGCTGTGGCGAATCGGCGGCGGAACTTGGTGTTGTCGGTATTCCGTGTGACGTGACCGTCGAAGACGATGTGCAAGCACTTGTCAAAGGTGCAGCCGAAGCGCTTGGTGGCATCGATATTTTCATCAATAACGCCGGTCTTGGCGGAGAGGTTCCGATCGTCGAGATGACTGACGATCAATGGAGTCTCGTTCTCGATGTCACGCTGAATGGCACCTTCCGTTGTATGCGCGCCGAGATGAAGTACCTCTACGCCAATGGCGGCGGGGTCATCGTGAATAATGCGTCGGTGCTCGGTTGGCGGGCCCAAGAAGGTCAGGCTCATTACGCCGCAGCGAAGGCCGGCGTGATGGCGCTCACGCGTTGTGCCGCGATTGAAGCCGCACCGCACGATGTGCGCATTAACGCAGTGGCCCCGAGCCTCGCGATGCATCCGTTTCTGGCCAAGACCACCACAGAAGAAACGCTTGCTGAACTCACCAAGCGTGAAGCATTCGGTCGTGC
>JAEMTX010000155.1 GCA_016462055.1 Acidimicrobiia bacterium
AGATTCGTTAGCGCTTGCCGCTTCGTCGGGAGGAGTGCAAAACTTTCTGATTGTCGGGTCGGACAGCCGCGCCGTGGTGTCGAAATCAGATGCCGATTCTTCAGCATTCCTCAATGGGCCAGGAGCGCAAGAAACTGGCCAACGCTCTGACACGATCATGGTTGCGAGGGTTGATTCGAAGAACAAGACCGTCGATCTCGTGTCGTTCCCGCGTGACCTGTGGGTACCTATTCAGCCATCTGGCACGGAAGAGCGTATTAACACTGCGTTTGCCCAAGGAAAAGACAGCGCCGACGGTGCTCAACGATTGATCAACACAATCAAGGCTGATTTCGGCATCGACATCAATCACTACGTCGAAATCAACTTCAAGAGTTTCAAGGGGATCACTGAAGCCGTTGGAGGAATCCCGCTTTATTTTGAGAATCAAGTTAGGGACAAAAGCTCGGGCTTCTACATGTTCGGTACTGGTTGTCAAACACTCAATGGCGATGCTGCGCTTGCCTATGCCCGTTCGCGTCACCTCGAATACCTCGATCCAAAAACCAAAAAATGGATTGAGGATCAAAGTGCTGACCTCGGCCGTATCTCGCGCCAGACCATCTTCATGCGGATGATGCTTGATCGAGCCCAGGCGAAGTTTGGATCGATGGATCTCAAGGCAATCAACAGTTTGGTGTCGTCAACTGCCGACAATCTCACCTTTGATTCCAAGTTGAGCATCAGTGATCTCGTTTCACTCGGGAAATCATTCAAGGGTTTCTCGGGCAACCAGATTGTCACTCACGCGTTGCCGGTCTATGTGGACATGACCAATGGTGGTGCCAGCATTCTTCGCCTCGATTCCGCAGCTGCGGAAGATGTTCTGAATGTCTTTCGTGGCGCTCCTGCCGGGACTGTCACGCCGGGATCGGTCGTGGCGAGTGTCGCGAATGCAACAGGAACCAAGGGTCGTGCTGTTGAAGTCGCTGCTCGATTGAAGCAACTTGGATTCATGGCGACCTCGGGCGGCGACATTTCTAAATCGCAGACTTCTACATTGATTAAGTATTTGCCCGGCTTTGAAAAACAGGCTGATCTCCTTCGTCGTCAACTCGGGGGCACTGCTGCGATGCAGTCCGACAAGACTCTCAAGAGTTCCGCTCCGGTAGTGCTCATTCTTGGTTCTTCGTTCGCTGGAGTTCTCGCCGAACCAGTTCCGGCTAGTACGACAACAACAACTGCGAGTGCTTCTGGTTCCTCAACCTCGACCACAACCGGGCCGGTCACGACGGTGAAACCGGGCGAAGTCACTGAATTGGTGGGGGTTCAAGCGGGTAAGGCCCCTGAAGGCGTCGTCTGCAAGTGAGCGGTATCGCCGGGACACTCGCCGGTGTCGTACGACAGGCCTCGGAGCAGCGACCAAACGCGGTCGCCTTGGTCGATGACATCGGGGAGGTCACATTTGCTGAACTCAATCAGCGCATTTCGGCGACGGTTGCCGTAGTCGATGGACTTCTCGATGCGATGGTGCCCGTTGCAGTCATCGGTCCGAACCATCGCACGTGGATCGAGCTGTATTACGCGGTGCCATCGAGCGGTCGCTTGCTTGTCTTTCTCAATCATCGCCTCCACGCACAAGAACTTGCGGCCATGCTCGATCGTTCGGGAGCAGGGATTGTTGTTGGCAATGAAGCAGAGCTCGGTCGACTCCGTGGAGCGGGGGTTGAAGTTCCGATGTTCGACTGGGCAGCGTGGTCTGCATTTGTGGATGGTGCCGAGAACGAGGGGGTTGACCGCCCGATTGATCCCGAGTCCGCGGCTTGGCTGCTCTTCACGAGCGGAACTACCGCGACGCCGAAGGGTGCATTGTTGTCACACAAAGGCCTGCTGGCTTCAGTTGCGGCAAGCACAGCGGCGCGACCGGTTAGTGCCGACGACGTGTATGTCTTTCCCTTCCCGTTATGTCATGTGGCTGGCTACAACGTGATCCATCGACACGCTCATGGCCGACCTGTTGTCCTCATGCCCGGTTTCGCAGCAGCAGAATTTTGTGAAACCGTTGAGCGCGAACATGTGACCTCGACGTCACTCGCGGCAACCATGCTCGCGTCACTGGTTGAACTTCTCGAAGTAGAACCCGGCCGTGTTACGCAACTTCGTTCGCTCGTATCAATCGCCTATGGCGCGGCACCGATGCCAACCTCGTTGTTGCGAAGGACAGATGCGTTGTTGGGTGTCGATTTCGCCCAGGGCTACGGGATGACTGAGCTCTCGGGGAATGCGGTGTTCTTAAACGCTGCAGCCCATCGACGGGGACTTGATGGGGAAGCGGATCTGCTCGAAGCGGCCGGCGTTCCGGTTGTCGGGGTCGAGGTGCGTCTTGTGGACGATGAGGGCAGTTCCGTGGCTGACGGTGAAGCGGGGGAAATCCTGATTCGCGCCGAACAGCTGATGGTGGGGTATCTCGATGATGAGGATGCAACTTCAGCAGCACTCCGCAATGGATGGCTGCACACGGGTGATATCGGTCGCATGGCGAATGGATTGCTGTATGTCGTTGACCGGAAGAAAGACATCATCATCACTGGGGGCGAAAACGTTTCCTCGCTTGAGGTCGAAGCTTCAGTACTCGACTATCGAGATGTCGCTCGAGTCGCTGTTGTCGGCGTACCCGATGCGACATGGGGTGAAAATGTCTGTGCTGTCGTTGTGACGGTGCCTGGGGTCAAACTCGATCCTGTTGCCCTCGTCGCCCATGTGCGTCAATCGCTGGCCGGATTCAAAGTTCCCCGACACGTTGTTGTGGTGGATGAATTACCCGTAACAGCCTCTGGCAAGGTCAGAAAAGCGGACCTCCGTCGTTGGCTACTGGAAAATCCCGAACTTCTCGGCAAGCGGCTCTGACATCGTTCGCCGCTGTGTCACAACGATCGTTTTTTGAATCGAACTAGAGCGCCCTCGGGGCGATTCGAACGCCCGCACACGCCTCCGGAGGGCGATGCTCTATCCCCTGAGCTACGAGGGCTGGATAGCCGTAGGACTCTAGCCGAGCCCCCGCCAACCTCATTCAGTGACATTGTTAAACCACAGTGCAATCGCTGAATGTTTGGTTCTATCGGTGTTCGACGCCCACCGCAGTAAGTTTCGTGCGGAAATCGGCGTAGCCACGATCAAGAAGATCGACACCGTGAATCAGGCTTTCGCCATCAGCGGCCGCTGCAGCGATGACGTAGGAGAATCCAGCACGAAGGTCGGGGACCACGAGTTCGGCACCGTGCAACTTGGTGGGACCAACAACAACAGCCGAATGGCGGTGGTTCGCAGCGCCAAATCGACAACGTGTTGGTCCAAGACATTCGGTGAAGACTTGGATCTGGGCACCCAAACTGCGCAATGCGTCGGTGTATCCGAGTCGATCTTCGTAGACCGTTTCATGCACGACACTCACGCCATCGGCCTGTGTGAGTGCAGTGACGAACGGCGATTGCCAGTCGGTCATGAATCCGGGATGAACATCGGTCTCAAGAGCCAACGGGCGGAGCATTCGGCGAGCACGATGAAATGTGAGCGTGTCGCCGTCGGCATCGATGGTGAAATCACCGCCGGCTCTGCGGTACATATTTAAGAACGTTGAAAACAACTGCTGCTGAACGCCGTGGACAGTGATCGTTCCGCCGGTTGCAAGTGCAAGCGACGCCCAGGATGCCGCTTCGAGTCGGTCACCGATGACGCGGTGTTCGAACCCGCCGAGTTCAGAAACACCAGTAACCCGAATCGTTCGATTGGGTTCCACCGAAATGATTGCACCCATCTTTTGAAGAACGGCGATGAGGTCGAGAATCTCAGGTTCGATCGCAGCGTTCGACAATTCTGAATCGCCTTCAGCGAGCACTGAGGCGAAGAGGAACTGTTCGGTAGCGCCGACGCTAGGGAAGGGGAGTGCAATGCGAGCACCGCGCATGTGGTCGGCATGCAACTCGATGATGTCTTCGCGGTGGATGTCACGAGCCCCGAACGCGCGCAAGACGTTGAGGTGAAAGTCGACTGGGCGTGGTCCGATGGAACAACCACCAGGAGCGGCAACGACTGCGTGCCCGGTTCGATGCAGTGAGACAGCAGTCGTGAGAACAGGAATTCGGCTCGCTGCGTGAAGGCGCATGACGTCGTCTTCGGCGAGTGCACGGAATTCATGTGCCGTGATGACGACAGTGTCATTTTCGTGGACAACAGTTCCGCCGGCGATGCGGATGAGCTCATCGACGACCCCGATGTCGGTGATCGCCGCAATATTGGTGAGGCGGCAAGGCTCAACAGTGAGCAGTGCGGCGACCATTGCCTTCGGCAAAGCGTTCTTTGAACCGCGGACATAGATCTCGCCACTAACGGGCTGGCCGCCGCGGACGAGCATCGTGTTGGGCAGATCGGAGGTCGGGGGGATGGCCATCGGCCCTTGATCGTAGGGCGAAGAGGTCAACCTGGCACCACTAGTGATCACCGCAATGGTGACGACTGTTGGTGCGACTGACGAAACTGGGCGCGGGGTCGATGGGGCCGCGGGGGTAGGGTTCGACGGTTCCACATCACCCGACCGCCCGCCCGGGGAGACCCCCTCAGTGATTCGCGACACCCTCGCCGCCGCCCTGCGATCGGCATTGTCGACGCTTGAGGTTCAACCGATCCCTGAATCGGTCCATCTCGAACGTCCCGCCCACCGCGAACATGGCGATTGGTCCTCGAA
>JAEMTX010000156.1 GCA_016462055.1 Acidimicrobiia bacterium
GGGAAAAGTTCATCCCCACGCGCGATCCCTATCAGTACCCCGTTTGTGAGGCCTGTCGCGCCGCCCTCACAACGATGAATAGCAGCGGCTGAACGCACTGCACTCCGAGTTCACCCGGCGGAGTCGGGACTAGGGTCCGTTTAGTCACGGGCATTTCGGTCTTCGCAAGGGGGAATTATGTATCCGGGAGAACACGGGCGAACGACGCCGAACAAAGCGGCAGTAATCATGGGTTCGTCGGGAACGGTCGTCACCTACGCCGAACTCGATGAGCGTTCAAAGCGACTCTCTCGCTATTTGGCCGAACAAGGACTCGTTCGCGGCGACATGGTTGCACTCTTCGCCGAAAACAATCCGCGGTATTTCGAAGTGGCGTGGGCCGCGTTGCGCTCTGGCATGTATTTGGTGACGGTCAACCGCTATCTGCAAGCGGAGGAAGCTGCTTACCTGATTACCGATTCCACCGCGAAAGCATTCATTTCCACGAAGAACCAGTCGAAGGTGGCCCAGGAAATGCTGGCGTTCATCCCGGATTGCCCGGTGCGTTTGATGATGGACGGAACCGTTGACGGTTTCGGGTCTTACGAAGATGCGCTCGCGTCGACCACTGACGAAGCCTTTGCGGCGCAACCCCGCGGTGACTTCATGCTCTATTCCTCGGGCACCACCGGTAAGCCGAAGGGAATTAAGCGTGAACTCCCTGATCGAATGGTTGACGACGGCCAGGGCGGGACGATCTCATTACTTCTGCAGTTCATGTTGGGGATGAACTCTGAGTCGATCTATTTATGTCCAGCGCCGTTGTATCACTCGGCCGCAATTATTTGGTCCTGTGGTGTTCATGAACTCGGCGGCACCGTTGTCGTTCTCGAGAAGTTCGATGCAGAAGAATTCTTGCGTGTTGTCGAACGCGATTCGATCACTCACGCGCAGGTTGTTCCCACAATGATGGTGCGAATGTTGGCATTGCCCGACGAGGTCAAGGCTCGTTACGACTTGTCAAGCCTTCAGTTGATGGTGCACGCCGCCGCGCCGTGTCCGCCCGAGGCCAAACGGCAAATGATCGAATGGCTTGGCCCGATCGTGAGCGAGTACTACGCCGGCACCGAAGGCAATGGCATGACATTCCTCACGTCCGAGGAGTGGCTGGCGCATCCGGGTTCGGTCGGTAAGCCGATTAATGGCATCCCGCATATTTGCGATGACGAAGGTAACGAACTCGAAACTGGTGGAATTGGCCTTGTGTATTTCGAACAGCCCCAAGCCAATTTCGAATACCACGGAGATCCGGAAAAGACGAAAGACAGTCGCCATCCGCAGTTTGACAACTGGATGACGCTTGGTGACATTGGTTATCTCGACGAAGACGGTTTTCTCTACCTCACTGACCGCCGCGCGTTCACAATCATTTCCGGCGGCGTCAACATCTATCCGGCCGAAATTGAATCGGCGCTCATCATGCATCCCGATGTCGTTGATGTCGCAGTGTTTGGCCTCCCCGATCCGGAGTTCGGCGAGTACGTGCACGCTGTGGTGCAGCTTGAACCGGGCATTGCCGCGGACGACGCGACCATCGAGCGATTGCGTACCTATGCCCGCGAGCAACTCGCCGGGTTCAAGGTGCCGCGAGTCATCGACTTTCGTGACGAGCTGCCGCGACTCCCAACGGGGAAGCTCTACAAGCAACAGATCCGTGACGAGTACCTCGGTCGATGACAATCCGCCCCCGAGGGGGATGGCCACAAAAAGGTTTGTGAGAGAAGGATTGTGATGGAGAGGTCAACGGATCTGGTCGCCACGATCAGAGGAACAGGTTCGGTACGGGAGTTCACCGATGAACCAGTAGATGACGCGACGTTGACGCGCATTCTCGATCACGCACGTTTCGCTCCGAACGGCGGGAATCGCCAGGCCTGGCATGTCGTTGTCATGAAAGACCCGGCGCTTCGAACTGCACTGCGCGAGTTATACCTCGGTCCGTGGCGCGATTACTTCGCCCAGACCGCTGCCGGCTTCACTCCGTGGGCACCGGTTGGTGATCGCGAACTTGAAGACAAGGTCGTCGATGCAGCGCGCACGAGTGGCGACTACGACGAGATCGTTCGTGATCGAGTGGAAATTACCTTTGGTGCACCGATCATCTTGGCGGTGTTCGGTGACTTGGAGCGATTAGTGGCAACCGATCGTGATCTTGGGCACTACACAATGGTTGCGGGAGCATCGATCTATCCGTTCATGTGGAACATTCTTCTTGCCTCTCGTTCCGAGGGACTCGGGGGAGTAATCACGACGATGCACGCGCGAGTCGAGCCCGAGGTTCGTGATCTTCTCAATGTTCCCGAGAACCTCTCGTTAGCCGGCGTGATGATGATCGGACACCCCGTGCATCAGCCCACCAAGTTGCGCCGCGAACCAGTTCAAAATTTCGCGACAGTCGATCGATTCGACGGAAACCCGTTTGGTGTCGACCCGTTGTGACCGACTGGACCGCAGTGGTTCTCGTTGTTCACCAAGACGAGGTCGACGAAGTATCGGGGTTGGTCTGGGACCTGGGTGTCAGTGGGGTTGAAGAACTCGCACTGGCCAACGGGTCGATTGAACTTCGAATTGGCTGCGAGGCAACGCTGGCAGAACTCGTGGTGAAAACGCTTTCTGACCGTTGGGCAGTAAGGGCAGAATCAGTGGCCGCCGATACCGGACTCGACACGTGGCGCGAACACGCCCAGGTATGGAGGGCCGGTTCCAACATCGTGATCGTTCCACCGTGGCTCGATGCCCCGCCAGATGTGACCGCCGATGACCTCGTGTTGTTGATCGATCCCGGTCACGCGTTTGGAAGCGCATCGCATGAGACCACGCGGCTGTGTTTGGAGGCAGTGGCAGAGTTCGTTACGCCCGGTGCAGTCGTTGCCGACATTGGTTGCGGAAGCGGCGTCTTGGCGGTTGCTGCGGTGCGCCTGGGGGCAAGGGAGGCAATCGCCACAGACATTTCTCCTGAAGCGATCATCGCAACGATCGAGAATGCGCGCCGCAACGATGTGGCCGATGTCGTTGACGTTTCGACAGCAACGATTGAGGAACTCGACAGCGCGACCTACGACCTTGTGTTGGCCAATATCGGCGCCGCGACGCTGTGTTCGATGGCCCAAGGTTTGGTCCAGATCACCAAACCTCATGGCGTCTTGGTGCTGAGTGGGCTACTTGCCGAACAGATCGAAGTTGTTGGCGGAGCACTCAAAGAGGCCGGTGCGGTTATTGATGACGTTCGAGAAGACGGGGAATGGCGAGCCCTTGTGGCCCATCGTTCCTGACTCGCACTAAGTTTCGGCCATGGCTGATACCAAACCCACCGTGACCATTCCCGACACCGCACCGCCGGCCGACCTTGTCATCGAAGACATCGAAGTTGGCACCGGCACCGAAGCTCTTTCCGGCGCGAACGTGACTGTTCACTACGTCGGTGTTGCGTGGAGTGACGGGCAGCAGTTCGACGCCTCGTGGGATCGCAATGACACCTTCGAGTTCCGCCTCGGTGCCGGTCAGGTCATCGCTGGTTGGGATCAGGGCGTTGCCGGTATGAAAATCGGTGGCCGCCGAAGCATCACCATTCCATCGCATCTTGGGTATGGCGATCGTGGCGCCGGTGGCGTGATCAAGGGCGGCGAAACCCTGGTGTTCGTCGTTGATCTCTTGAACGTCGGCTGAGCCGCTTTAGGGCTGAGCCTTGTCGGTGCGCCAACGCGTATAGCGACTGGCTTTCGGCCAACTGGTGACATCGGGAACGAGCGGTTCGATGGTCCCGGCGCGCACGGAGCCGACCCATACGCCCGCGCCATAGGCGATGTCATCGGCAAGGCGCAGCGCGACGTAGGGAACGGGCGAGATGTTGGGTCGAGTGCGAATCCAGTCGATGATCGAAGGCGCGAGCACCGCAGCCAGAAGCGCGAGTTTCAGACGGCGCCATGGAATGACGATGATTGCGAGTGCGGTCAGCGGCCAAAGGGGCCGAACAAGACCCTGCGCAATGGTGCGACCAGCACTGAGATGACCGCGGCCGGCAAGTTGCGCAGCAACCGGCATTGGTCGAGAAAGTGCGTCGAGTTTTCTGCTCAGCATTCCTGCAGTGGCCCCGACAACGGCGCCGGCCACAATCGGGTGACCGGCAGCAACGAGGCCCCAAGTAGCGATGCTCCACCCCGACGCTTCGATGGGAACAAGTGCTCCCGGATGGCGTTTAGCCAACGGACCGGCCGACGTGCCGTAGTCGAAGCGCCGGCGCAGCCAGGGCCACGGGCTGGTGCGGTGGCGGTGGCCAACGGTGACACTTGGTTCGTAGCGAACCGTGTGTCCTGATTCATCGAGACGCCACACCAGGTCGACGTCTTCACCAACGGTCATGGCCTCGTCGAATCCGCCAACTCCCCGAAGTGCGTTTACCCGACAGAGAAGCGCGGCCGACGGAACATAGGAAATCCGAGTCCGAGCACGCACCCGCCCCCGTTGTGTCCCGCGATCGAGCGAGGCATGAATTCGTTCATAACGCGAAAGGAGTGGGTGATCTGCGGTTCCCACTGGTTCAAGCGACGTGATTCGCGGAGCAACGACAGCAACATTGGGATCACCAAATTGCGTGAGCAACGAAGTGATCCAACCAGCGCGAGGAACACAATCGGCGTCGACAAACGCCACGAG
>JAEMTX010000016.1:0-3011 GCA_016462055.1 Acidimicrobiia bacterium
GGGTCTTCGGTGAGAACGAGAACGTCGAGGGGATCGCCGTCCTCGGACAGCGTGTCGGGGATGAACCCGTATTCAGTGGGGTAGGTGGTGGCCGAGAAAAGGCGGCGGTCGAGGTGGATCCGCCCGGTTTCGTGGTCGATTTCGTACTTGTTGCGGCTACCTCGAGGGATCTCGATGACGACATCGATGGTTTCCATAGCTCTATTCTGCCCGATTCTGTGCCCCTTCGACGTTGGTCGCGATTGGGGACTGTGCGAGACTCAGCGGCCGTGACCATGCACAAACTGACCTCAACTGATGGTTTCATCGTTCTCGATCTCGACGATGCTCCGATGGCCGTTGGCATTGTTCGTTCGGCACCAAAGATCCTTGTCGATGGAGCCAACTGGCTCGCTCGGTCGGAGACCTACCGCTACGCGTTTTTCGGCCGCAAGGTTTCTGGAGCTTCTGCTGCAGTAAATGCGGCAGTTGACGCCAAGGCAGAAGCGATCGCGTCGTTCGCGACTGAACTTGCAGACGACGCGTACACCACGGTGCACCTGAGCGCCGGCCGGGGTATTTCGGCCGATGACCTTGCCGGTGTTCGTTCGCGTGATCCGCGTCCCGAATCTTGGTGGTCAGAACGCGACGCGCTCACCGCAGCGGGGATCGTTGCTGCTGCGGGCCAAGCCGTGGGTGGACTTTCTGGTCGCACTGTTGCGATTGAAACTTTCGACGCGATGACTGCGTCGCTCGCCGATCTGTTCCGTTCGGCGGGTGCAACCGTGGTTGAACCTGATGTTTCTGAAGATGCCAATGCAGTTCTTCATGCCGATGTCGACGTGTTGGTTGCTGGTTCAAAGGTCGGTCTTATTGGCGATGCAAACGCTGCACATGTGTGTGCCCGCACGATTGTCCCAAGTGGCCCAATGCCCGTGACCGCGAAAGCGTTTGCGGCATTCGGGCGACGAGAGGTGACGGTTCTTCCTGATTTCGTCACAACTTCTGGTCATCTCGCAGCATGGCCGGTTGATGGCTCATCGCCGGACGCCGCGGAGCTTATTGGAGCGGCGATCACACAGGTCATGGCTCATGAAAAGGGACCGCTCCTCGGAGCTTGTGAAGCTTCTGAAGCATTTCTTGGCACGTGGGCGACGGTTCCATTCGGTCGACCAATCGCCTGATTGTTATGGCTACCTCATCTGGTTTGGTGTGGTTCCGGCGAGACCTTCGTCTTGATGACAACCCAGCGTGGTCGGCGGCAACTTCTGAGCATCAGGAAGTCACCGCACTTTTTGTCTTAGATCCTTCCTTGTTTGATCGTGCGAGTTCGCGTCGCGTCGCTCGTTTGCTGGGCGACCTTTCCGCGCTCGACGAGTCACTTGCCGAACACGGCGGACGTCTCCTCGTTCGTGTCGGTGATCCTGAATCGGTTGTTCCTGAAGAAGCGCAGCGACTGGGTGTGTCAGCGGTTCACCTCAATCACGACGTCACGCCGTACTCGACAGCGCGCGACAACGTCGTGAACAAGCGGATCACGGAACTCGGTATCGAGTGGGTCCCCGAGTGGGGAACCTTGGTGCACGAACCCGGCCGTATTTTTACGAAAGCGGGTTCACTTTCACAAGTATTTACTCCCTTCTTTCGCGTTTGGGAACGAACGGCATGGTCGCCCTGGCCTTCGCAAGGCGATGCCACGATCACTGCCGATCCGGGCGGTGGTATCCCTCAATCCGAGCGGCCCTATCCGCTGCTCGATGGCGAAACGGGCGATGCGGCGCTTCCCGGTGAACGGGGCGCACAGGCTCGACTTGATCTGGCCGTTTCTCGGGCAGATTCCTATGACGGAGATCGCAACACGCCTTCGGTTCTTGGTACGTCGCAACTTTCGATTGACCTTCGATTTGGAACGCTGTCGCCGCGCTTCGTAGCGCAGGCCGTGGGCGAGTCAAGCGCTGGCCGTGCAGCGCTTGTTCGCCAACTTGCGTGGCGTGATTGGTATGCGCATCTTCTTCTTGCAACACCGACACTCGTTGAGCAACCAATGAAGCCGCAGTACGCGGCAATTCAGTGGCGGCAGGATGACAAGAGTTTCGAAGCATGGAAGAACGGACTCACGGGTTATCCGTTTGTCGACGCAGGTATGCGTCAACTGAAAGAGACAGGGTGGATGCATAACCGCGTGCGGATGGTTACGGCGTCGTTTCTCGTGAAGAATCTGCTCATTGATTGGCGCCGTGGTGAGCGATATTTCCGTCATGTGCTTCTTGATGCTGACGTTGCCCAGAATGTCGGAAACTGGCAATGGGTTGCCGGCACTGGCCCCGATGCGTCGCCTTACAACCGCGTCTTTAATCCGGTGCTCCAGGGACAACGATTCGATGCCGAGGGTGACTACATCCGTCGCTGGGTGCCCGAACTTTCAGTTCTTGATGCGAAGGCCATTCATGAGCCGTGGGCGGTTGGCCCACTTGAACTCGCGTCTGCTGGTATTGAACTCGGAACCGACTACCCGGAACCGATTGTCGATCTTGCCTTTAGTCGCGGTCGAGTCCTTGAGGCCTACGGAGCAGTCAAGCGTTAACGGTCACGAAGCGCGTGCAGCGTCTTGTACTGATCGACGACTAATTGAACGAGGGGAGTGTCCAGCCGCAGCTCGCTGCTCTTCGTTTTCTCCGCCCCAATATCCGTTTTCGCGATTGTCACGAGCGAGTTCACGACAAGCAATGTTCACGGGACATGCATCACACATTGCTTTGGCAGCAACTTCGCGTCGTACACGGCGTTCAGGTCGCTCTCCTGCAACCCCGAAAAACAAAGTGGTTCGACCCTTGCACGAAGCGTGGTCCATCCATTCGGGTCGGGCAGTTGCGAGCAGTGTGGATTCCATCTCGACTCCAGTGGGGTAGGTGCACCGAGGGAACAGCAGGTAAGCGATTTTCAATTTAGTGCTAAATCCTCTGGCTTCCACTCGGAATCTTGGGTGAATGCCTGTGTCATCGGCCACAGGCCTGATCGCCGTGGATCGGCCG
>JAEMTX010000016.1:3111-18023 GCA_016462055.1 Acidimicrobiia bacterium
GAACAGATCAGCGTGGCGAAATCTGCTGGTCAGGCCGTTATGGCCCAGGACGACATCAACGAGCTCTTGATAGAGAAGGCAAGGCAGGGCAAGACCGTCGTCCGGCTCAAAGGCGGAGATCCATTCGTTTTCGCCCGCGGGGGCGAGGAAGCCGCGGCGCTCGCAGCGGCCGGTATCCATTACGAGGTCGTGCCCGGCGTGACTTCCGCGATCGCTGTTCCGGCCTATGCCGGAATCCCCGTGACGCTGCGCCACTCATCAACCTCGTTCACCGTGATCACCGGTCACGAGGATCCCGACAAGGGCGACGAGGTCAATTGGGAAGCCGCCGCTCAATTGGGCGGGACCATCATCATCCTCATGGGGGTTGGGCGGCTAACAAAAATTGTTGATCGCCTCTTGGTCGGTGGCCTCCCTCCCGACACTCCCGCAGCGGCGATTCGATGGGGAACACGTCCGGAGCAACACACGGTCCGCTCAACGCTTTCGGCGATCGCTCGCGAACCACTCGAATCGCCGAGCGTCATTGTGGTTGGTCAAGTGGCAGCGATGGACCTTTCGTGGTTCGAATCCCGTCCGCTTTTTGGCAAGAAGGTGATCGTTACTCGACCGCGGCATCAATCGTCGGTGCTCGCTGATCGTTTGCGTGATGAAGGTGCCGAAGCGCTCATGGTGCCAACAATCGAAATCGTCGATCCCACCGATCAAGGTGCAGCGCTTCGCTCATCGATCAGTCATCTTTCGTCCTATGACTGGTTGGTTCTGACGTCTGCGAACGGTGCGTTGCGGTTCTGTGAGTTGTTGCGAGATGGACGCGATCTAGCTGGTGTGAAAATTGCTGCCATCGGCCCGGGTACGGCGGAAGTTCTTGCTGACTTCAATCTCATTGCCGATCTGGTGCCCGAGCGATTTATTGCTGAGTCGTTGCTGGAAGCATTCCCATTGCCAAGTGAAACCGATCAACGTCGCGTGTTGCTTGCTAGAGCAGAAGTAGCACGAGATGTTCTTCCTGAGGGTCTTCGCGATCTTGGTTGGCGAGTCGATGTTGTTGATGCGTACAGAACAATCCCCGTTGAACCCACCGACGAAGAACGCGAGCGCATCACTCAAGCCGACATCGTCACGTTCACGTCGTCGTCGACTGTGGAAAATTGGATCGCCGCTTTTGGAAGCGACACATTGCCAAAAGTGGTCGCGTGCATCGGTCCTATCACCGCCGATACTGCGCACCGTGCCGGGCTACGAGTCGACGTCATTGCCGAGGTGCATACGATCGATGGACTCGTTGATGCCCTCGTTGAACGGGTCGCTCACCCCGATGCACCAAAGTCGACAGTGCGTCGACGCACCAGTCGTGGTCCCCGATTCGGCCGCAAACCGCGGCGTGCCTAGGCTCTGCGTCGATGAGTTTCCCGCAACGTCGACTTCGACGGCTCCGTCGCACTCCGGCTCTTCGCCGTTTGGTGGCCGAAACACGTCTCTCTCCCGATGATTTCATCGCGCCGTTATTCGTGCGTGAAGGGATCACCGAGCCTCAACCGATTGCGTCGATTCCTGGCATTGTTCAACACACGCTCGGGTCGCTCCGCGCTGAAGTCGCTGACCTTCTGGGTTTGGGTGTGCCAGGCGTAATTCTCTTTGGCGTTCCCGAATCCAAGGATGAGGTTGGTTCCGGAGCATGGGATCCAGATGGAATTGTTCAGATCGCATTGCGAGAATTACGCGACACGTTCGGCGATCGCGTTGTGCTCATCACCGACCTCTGCCTTGATGAATACACCTCGCACGGCCACTGTGGTGTCCTCGATGGACGCGGAAGCGTCGACAACGACGCCACTCTCGATCTTTACGCCAAGGTCGCTCTTGCTCAAGCCACTGCGGGCGCCGACATTGTTGCTCCTTCAGGGATGATGGATGGTGCTGTTGCCGCAATTCGCCGTGCACTCGACGGAGGAAATTTCCTCGAAACCGCGATCATGGGGTACTCGGCGAAGTACGCGTCGGCTCTTTACGGTCCATTCCGCGATGCAGTTGATGTGACCATCGAAGGTGGCGGTGACCGTAAGGGGTATCAACAAGATCCCGCTAACGCCCGTGAATCACTTGAAGAGATTCGCCAAGATCTGCTTGAAGGCGCCGACATTGTGATGGTGAAACCAGCGATGTCCTATCTCGACATCATCTCGAGGGCTCGTCAAGAAGTCGATGTTCCCATCGCGGCGTACCACGTGTCAGGCGAATACGCGATGGTGAAAGCTGCCGCTGAACGCGGATGGATCGATGGCGACGCAGTCGCAATTGAACACCTGACTTCAATCCGGCGGGCTGGTGCTGACATGATCCTCACCTACTTTGCGCGCGAAGTCGCCGAACTTCTTAACGATTGAGATCATGAAACAAACAAACGAAACGTTGTTCGAACGTGGTCAACGCGTCATCCCTGGTGGCGTGAATTCTCCAGTGCGGGCGTTTCGCTCTGTCGGCGGAACTCCGTACTTTGTTGCGAGCGGAAACGGCGCACGAGTAACTGACGTTGAAGGAACGACGTTCCTTGATCTCGTTCAGAGCTATGGGGCGATCATCGCTGGTCATGCTCATCCGAAAATCATCAAAGCGATTCAAAAAGCAGCAACCGATGGAACATCGTTCGGTGCGCCAACCCCTCGTGAAGTCGAATTAGCCGAAGCAATCAACGAACGCGTTCCGTCATGTGAAAAGTTGCGCATGGTGAACAGCGGCACCGAAGCAACGATGAGTGCGATTCGCGTAGCGCGCGGTGCGACTGGTCGCCCAAAGATTCTCAAGTTCGCTGGCAACTATCACGGACACAGCGATGGGCTTCTTGTCTCAGGTGGAACCGCGATGGCTTCGCTTGGAATTCCTGCCTCGGCTGGGGTTACCGACAACGCGATTGCCGACACGATTGTTGCTCCCTACAACGTGGTCCCCACTCTTGACGACACCTTCGCTGCAGTCATTGTCGAACCGTGCGCAGCGAACATGGGACTGGTGCCGCCGGCACCCGGTTTCCTTGAAGGGTTGCGCGCCGAATGTGATCGTGTTGGCGCATTACTCATCTTTGATGAGGTGATCACGGGATTCCGTGTTGCGCGCGGTGGAGCGCAACAACTTTTGGGCGTCAAACCTGATCTGACTGCATTCGGAAAGATCATCGGCGGGGGATTGCCTGTCGGTGCATTCGGTGGTCGCGCCGACGTGATGGACAATCTGGCTCCTCTAGGTCCCGTGTACCAAGCGGGAACGTTGTCGGGAAACCCACTGGCAACCGCCGCAGGTCTCGCCGCGCTTTCACTGCTCGATGATGACGCGTATGCACTGATCGAATCGCGTGCTGATTGTCTCGCCGGTTCACTTGCGAACGCCTTCGGGTCGGCGGGTATAACCGTTTGTGTCCCGCGCTTTGCATCGCTGGTCGGATTGTTCTTCGGCGCCACCGCGCCAACCGACTACGTGAGTGCGTGCACAACCGATGAAGCCTTGTACGCATTGTTCTTCCACGAACTTCTTGATCGCGGCGTTGCGATTGCGCCAGGCGCGTACGAAATCATGTTCCCGGGCCTTGCTCACGACGACGAAGTTCTCACCGCGATTAGCGATGCTGCGCATGCGGCCGCTGTCGCGGTCGCGGTCGCGTCACGCTGATTGCAGAGCACGGAACGCGAAAGGACCCCGCCGAAGCGAGGCCCTTTTCAAACCCGATCGATTGAAACGATTACGACTTGCTACCAGATGGTGTCGTCCAATTCGGCTGAATGGTGAGCTTGCCGACTGGATCAAAGAGCAACTTTCCTTCAGGCGTAATGAGTTCGCCGGCAGCATCGAGCATCGGCTTGCCATCGGCGTAGGTGATGTTGCCTTCTGCATCGACTGTGGTCTTGCCGCCCGAAAGTGTTTCCCACTCGTAGCGAATAACCGCGAGCAATTGGGACTGGCTGAGGGACTTGTCGAAGTTCGGCATCGGATTGCCGTTGTAACTCATCGTCTTGTGCTGTCCACCTGCACGAGCCGGATCGCCATAGGGCGTGCCTGCGGGCCCGGTGCCATTCGAACCAATCCAGACGAACTCGAGTTGTCCGATGATGTCGGGGAAGGTGGCGACTAGGGCGCCGTCGGTCATCACACGTCCGACGCCACCGCCACCGCCAGCACCGTGACAGCCGGCGCAATTGGTGGCGAAGATCGCTTGACCGGTTGCAAGTTGTGATGGCTCACCATTTGAGGAAGGGGAAAGGCCTCCGATGAAAATGACGGCCCACAGCGGTAGAAAAGCAAGCACGGGCATGGCCCAGTAGGGGATCTTCTTCCGCGTGAGCGCAGCTTCGACATACGGCGGAACTGGTTCCGGCGCGGCCGCAGGGACAACGGCAGCAGGCGCGGCGGCCGCAGTGGCCTTCTCGATCGGGGCACTCTGGGCTGCAGGCGCGGCCGCGGCCTCGCCGGGCGATCCACCGTCGAGCGATGTCCGACGGTCTTTAGAGCGCTTGAGCAGGTGCTCGGGTACTTCGGTCACGGTTCCTCCGAAGCGGACGGGGAGTTATGGGAGCAGTGATCTTGGCGGGTCCGCCGGCGAAGCCGACGGGCACTGGACACAACGACGCAAACCTAGACGACGCGGAGAGCGCGGAGCCAAGTGTGGGCTCTCGAATCTCGGTGTCTTGCAAAAATCTTTCCGGTGAAATGTCACCCCCTTGAATGTCTCAACTCCCCCGCGGCGGTGCTAGACAAGTGGGGCGCCATACGGCATGTTCCGCATGGCAGAGTTACGCCCAGACCATTTGTGCAAACGTTCACGAGGGAGGCCAACCCGGGTGGTTGCGTTCATCGCATCGGTAATTGTGACGGTTCTCTTGACCGCACTTGTTATTCCGATGGCCAAGCGACGTCCAGTAGGTACACCGCTCACATGGGGCGAGGCAATGGTCGTCTCTGTGTATGCGTTTTTCCTTATGTTTTGGGCCTATGGGCTTGTGCCCCATCTCTTTCTTTCGTGGGCTGACAACGAACTCGGGTGGCGTCCTGACAAACTTCTTTTTGGTCCCGGGTCGATCCTCAAGCCTCAGGCTCTCGGGGGCTTGAGTCCAATCACGATCACCTACCAGACAATTCGCGATATCGCGGCGGTCTTGATTTACGTCGTTCTTCTCGCCGCGCAGATCGCCCTCTGGATCTGGTGGCAGAACCGGGGTAAGCGAGCCGCTGCCGCCGAATCGGCGCAGACGACCGCTACCTCTGAATACGGCCGACCCCTGGTCCGGGAGAGCTGACTATGGCCCGCATTGACGCCAATCCTCCGATGCCCGAATTCCGTGACGATTACGTCTTGCGGGAAGTCGACGCGGAATGGCTGTCGAAGGCGGTCAAGCCCAAGCAATTCATCCATATTGACCAGTCCGAGTGCATCACCTGCGAAGGCTGTGTCGATATTTGCCCGTGGAAGTGCATTCACCTGGTTCGCACTTCTTCTATTGACGAGGCCATCGGCACCGAAATGCCGGGGGATGACCCAGGCGACCATTCGGTCTTCCTCATCGACGACGATGTTTGTACCCGATGCGCACTTTGCGTCGACCGCTGTCCCACAGGTGTCATCATTCTCGGAAAGGTCGGCGCCGCGCCGGCCGATGGTGACTCCCACCAGCGCACGGCTACCCATGGTTATGGGTACGGCATGCGCCTCGGTTAGTTCCAACTGTTTTTCCCTTGTTTTTCTGTCTTTTCTGTCCAATCTGAACTCGAATCACACCCCCCGGGATCGATCATCGATTCCGACTCACACGGAGTAACTGCCTTGGCCAAAACCATGGAGCGTCCCAGCGGGAAGAAGACCCCCGCACAGCGCGTCAGCGAAGTCGTCGATAAGACGCAGGGCTCACAAGCCTGGAATTCAATCTTTCGACCAGGCTCGGTCTTCCGAAAGGGCTACACCGACAGCCCCCGTAACCGTTCGTACGTGATCATGAACAGCGTGCTGTACCACCTTCACCCGGTGAAGGTGAAGCGACACGCGGTCAAGGTCAGTTACACCCTGTGCCTCGGCGGCCTGAGCTTTTTCCTCTTCATCCTGCTGACCATCACGGGTATTTTCCTGATGTTTTTCTACCGCCCCACTGCGGCGCAGGCCTGGAATGACATCTACACACTGCAAACCTCAGTGGCCTTTGGTTTGCTCGTGCGAAATATGCACAGATGGGGGGCTCACCTCATGGTGTTGACCGTCTTTTTGCATATGGCCCGCGTCTTTTATCACGGCGCCTACAAGCCACCTCGAGAATTCAACTGGGTGATCGGCGTCATTCTTCTGACCCTGACCCTTCTTCTTTCCTTCACCGGCTACCTGCTTCCGTGGGATCAGCTCGCACTTTGGGCGGTGACGGTGGGTACGAACATGATGGGCTACACCCCTGTGTTCGGTGACCAAGTGAGATTCGTGCTCCTTGGTGGTAAGGAAATCGGTACCGACACGCTGTTGCGTTGGTATGTGTTGCATGTGTTGTTTGTGCCGTTCGTGACCGTCATCTTCCTTGCGATCCACTTCTGGCGGGTCCGCAAGGACGGCGGCATCTCCGGACCGTTGTGATCGAGGAGCCATGACCGAGATCCCTGAACATCTCCGTAAGCGAGCCGAAGAGGCCAAGGCCAAGGCAGCAGCCAAGGCCGCTGGTGACGCGCCTGCAGAGGCCGCCACTGAGGCACCCGCGGCGGCCGAAAGCGCTGGCGATAGTCGCATTCCGGCGCATTTGCTTGCGCGTTCCAAGTCCGCAAAGGCCAATAAGGAAGGTGGCGCGGTAGCCACCGCTCCTGCTGCAACCGGCGGCGGCGTCGCCACCGCAGTTGCCGATGCCGCCCCGCCTCCCACCGCCACTGGTCCCGGAGGACACACGCAGCGTCTCCTCACCGTGGTGAAGGCCGGCTCGATTCAGGACCTGAAGTCGACCCCGATCGACAAGGTTCACACTTGGCCACATCTGTTGGCCGTGGAATTTGTTGCCGCGTTGGCCATCACGGTTTTCACCTTGATCTTCTCGATCTTCGTGAATGCACCACTGCTTGAATTGGCGAATATCAACCAAACCCCGAACCCTTCGAAGGCCCCGTGGTATTTCCTCGGTCTTCAGGAACTTCTCACCATGTTCCACCCCATGGTTGCTGGTGTGACCATCCCGGGCATGGGCATTTTCTTGCTCATTCTTTCCCCGTATATCGATCGCAATCCTTCGAATAAACCCGAGGATCGCAAGTTTGCGATCTCACTTTTCACGATTCAGATGATGTTCTGGGCCGTGCTTGTCATTATTGGCTCCTTCTTCCGTGGTCCTGGCTTCAACTTTGTGACGCCTTGGACTGGCGGTCTGTTCTTCGAGTTGTGATGGCGCAAACGCAGGAGTCCCCCAAATGAATCCTCTAGTCATCGTCATCCCCGTCGTCGTCGTTCTTGCCGGCGTGGTGTTGTTCGCTGCTTCACGTCGACGCGACAGTGGAGGCGCTACTGGTGCGTTGAGCCGCGAAACGTTCAAGCGCGACAAGCCAGCAACTGCGCTTGAAGCCGACGCTGAACTTGTTGGTGTGTCGGGTCGTCAGGTGGAAGCGTCCGCGGCGCTCGATCGTCGACCTACCGCTCCGGCAACAACGAATACCGAAGTTGCGCCATTCGTTCCGCCCGACGTCGATGCACTGGGTATCTCGCGTCGCAAGTTCTTCAACCGCTCCATCATCGTGTTGATCGGCCTTACCCTTTCGGGCTTCGGTGCAGCGACTCTGGCATTCCTTTGGCCGATGCCGAAGGGCGGCTTTGGTTCGAAGATCCGCGTCGGCACTGTGGCCGATATTTCCGCCAAGATCACGGCGAGCAAGGGGTTCCTCTACTCTGCCGAAGGTCGCATGTGGATGACCAACTATCCGATTTCAGCGTTCGAGAAAGCGAAGAAGGTCTACCCGGCAGCGGTGCTTCCGTCGATGGAAGCGGGCATCGTTGCGCTCTATCAAAAGTGTCCGCATCTCGGTTGCCGTGTTCCTTCTTGTGCAACCTCGCAGTGGTTCGAATGCCCGTGCCACGGTTCGCAGTACAACTCGGCCGGTGAGAAGAAGGGTGGTCCGGCGCCTCGTGGCATGGATCGCTTCGCCACTTCTGTCACTGGCGGCGTGCTCACCGTCGATACGGGCCAGATCTTTCAAGGTCCGGCGATCGGCACCAATACGACTGGCCAGGAAGCTGAAGGCCCGCATTGCGTGGGTGGAGGAGAGCACTGATGCACGATCTGTATCTCTTGGCCAGCGCACAAAAGACGGTCGGCTATGTGGTTGCCGTCGTTTTGCTTCTCGGGTTTGTGGTCGCCATCGCCGTCAACGTGCGCAAGGGACGCGCCGAGGTTGGTTCGGAAATCGAACTTGCCCCGAACCGCAAGCCCTACATGGACGACGAGGAACTCGAAACGAAGAAACTCGACCGCACACTCGGTCTTGGTCTCGTTGCGCTCGGAGTCATTGCCCTCGCATTGCCGCTCTATTGGCTTGCTGAACCAAGTCGTCAAACCGACATGGTGCGGGAATTCGAAGACGTTGCGGTGTCACGCGGCGAAAACATTTATGTGAATGCCGCGCAGTGCGCGAATTGTCACGGTCCTAACGGTGTTGGTGGTGCTGCGAGTTACACGATCCTCGATCCAAAGACCGGCGCGTATGTCGATCAGGTTCAGTGGAAAGCTCCCGCCCTCGACACGGTGATGTATCGCTACACCCCCGAACAGGTCACCTACATCCTCAATTACGGGCGTGGCTACTCGCCGATGCCAGCATGGGGTGCACCCGGTGGTGGTCCACTCACCGAGCAACAAATCGCCGACGTCATCGCGTATCTCACCTCGATTCAGTTACCCGCTGAAGAGTCTCAGAAGGCTGTGCAGGATGAACTCGACAAGGTGTGCAAAGCCGACGCGGCCAACAACTGCACTATTGCCGGTGGTTCGTACAAGACACTCGGTGAAGCAATCTTCAACCTCGGTTATTCCAATGGCTTCGCTGCGGGCGCCTATGCCTGCGGCCGGTGCCACACCTCAGGATGGTCCTACGGCAAGGCAAAAGTCGCCGGCGGTGGAGCTATGGGCCCCAACTTCACCGGTGGGTCGGAACTTCGCCAGTTCCCCGTGGCGGAAAAGCAGGAAGAGTTCGTGTCGGCGTATCCAAAGATGGGTACGGCCTACGGAACCAACGGTTGGTCAAGCGGCCGCATGGGCAGCTTTGGCACCAACCCCAGTGCTGCTGATCCCAAGACCGCAATCATGAGTCAGGATCAGGTCATGCTCACGCCCAATCAGATCGCGGCAGTTGTTGCTTACGAGCGGACCCTCTAATGCATACCCTTCAAATCATCGCTGGCATCTCTTTCGATCCGGGCATCCGCGGCATCCTCGTTGTGCTCGTTGGCGTTTCCGTTCTTATGGGTTCGACGTACCTCATCCTCGGGACCAACCTTGGGGCCCGTCTTGGTTTCCTCGTAGCGTTCACCGGTCTCTTTGGTTGGCTGGCGATTCTCACGTTTATGTGGTGGCTCACCCCTCCCGCCATTGGCCCGCGCGGAAATATCCCAAGCTGGGAGCCAGTTGAGATCTATGTGAACGGTGGTGGCGATACCGCGAAAACCGACTCAGTGAATCAGTTAGTGAATCCAGCGTCGCTACCCAAGGCCGACAAGATCCTTGCGGATAATCCTGATTTGGCGAAGGACTTTCCGAATGCAAGCGGCACATCGCTTTCAGATATAAAGAGCAATTATCCCGATGTGGTGAGTGAATACCTCTCTCCCGAATCGCTGAACGGATGGAAACTGGTCTCCGCCTCGAATGCCGGTGAGGCTCAGGCTGCAGCCGACGCCGAATTCGTGGCTTCGGGAGTTTTCAAGACCACCGCCGATTACAAGAAACTCAATACCTGGCAATTCGGTGGTAAGCCGACGCTGGCTGAAGACTGTCCCGATGGCGGCATCATTTGTCGAGTGACGCATCGCGTTTCCTCGGCCTTTCAGATCAAGAATCCTCAGAACTTCACCGTTGTTCAAGTGCAGCAAGTGATTCCTCAAGAAACAATTCCGGGTCAGGCGCCTCCGATTCCGAAAGCCGATCCCACGAAGCCGGTTATCTCGGTTGTATTCATTCGCGATATCGGTAACGAGCGAGTGATTCCGTTCTTGTACTTCGTGATCTCCTTTGCGCTGTTCATCCTTTCTGCTGCGGCCCTGCACAACCGTGACAAGACGCTCATGAAGAACAAGGCGATGGCCGAAGCCGCGAGCAAGGCAAACTGAACAACGTGGGCCAGTATCTGCCGATCTTCGCAATGCTTGTACTGGCGATCATTTTCGCCGTCGTGAGTCGCGTGATTTCTCAACTACTGGCACCCCGTCAGCCTTCCGAAGCAAAGTCCTCGCCCTACGAATGCGGGATCGTTCCCGATCATGCGACGCCTGAACGATTGCCTGTGAAGTTTTTCCTTGTGGCCATGATCTTTATCGTGTTCGACATCGAAATCATTTTCTTGTTTCCCTTCGCCGTGGTGTTTCGTTCACTCGGCGGTTACGGAATCGCCGCAATACTCATCTTCACCGCAGCGGTTTTCGAATCGTTTGTGTACCTGATTGGCAACGGAGCGCTTGACTGGGGTCCGGTCAAGCACCTTCGTCGTTCGGATATCGTTTCGCCTGCCCGAACCGCCACGAGCACCATTCGTCGCGTCGGATTCGAAGGTCGTTCAAAGGATAAGGCGGCATAAGTGTCAAACGAGACCAGACCTACTGGCGGACTCCTTGAGTCAGGCCTTGAAGGACTCAGCCATAACTTCTTCACCGGCACGCTTGAGGAGCTCGTGAAGTGGGCTCGTCGTCATAGCGTGATGCCCGCGACCTTTGGTCTTGCGTGTTGCGCGCTCGAGATGATGGCCGCCGGCGGACCGCATTACGACCTTGCTCGTTACGGAATGGAAACGTTCCGCGCGTCGCCGCGCCAAGCCGACCTCATGATCGTTGCCGGTCGTGTCTCGCAAAAAATGGCACCGGTTCTTCGCCAGATCTACGACCAGATGATGGAGCCCAAGTGGGTCATTTCCATGGGTGTCTGTGCATCCTCGGGCGGCATGTTCAACAACTACGCCATCGTTCAGGGCGTCGATCAGATTGTTCCTGTCGACGTGTACGCCCCAGGTTGTCCGCCTTCGCCGGAAACGCTTATGCACGCGATCCTCACGCTGCACGATCAGATCAAAAATGGCGAACTCACCCGCCGTAAGGGTGAAGGCGCCGGTCTTGTTGTCGAACAACTTGGTCCCAATGGGCCTGTGCCTGTCACCCTGGGTCAGGGCTGACCATGACTGATGTCGACGCCCAAGACGGCGAGGCTGACATCCCGATCGAGGTTGCACCCGAGACACTTTTCGGAGTCTTGCTGACTCGTTCGCACGAGCAACTGGTGCTGCATCCAACTCGCGATGAGTACGCCGGACTGTTGGCGACCTTGCAAGCCGATGGCTATCACTCGATCATCGATCTCTGTGGTGTCGATTACCTCACTAATTTTTCGCGTGAACTTCCTCCGGGCATTACGCCTGAACGTTTCGAAGTCGTCGTGAATCTCATCAACCACCGCGAACATGCTCGTTTGCGACTGCGCGTGCAGATATCTGAATCCGATCCAGTGCTTCCAACTGCGTTTGGGCTCTACGCGGGTTCTGAAGCAATGGAGCGCGAAACGTTCGACATGTTTGGTATCGCGTTCGATGGACATCCTGATCTCACCCGAATCCTCATGCCCGAGGACTGGATTGGTCACCCGCTGCGGAAGGACTATGACATTGGTCGTATCCCGGTTCAGTTCAAGGGTGCCCCGGCGAATCGTTGATCTCATGACCGCTACGCATGAACTTCCAACCAACGTGGACCAGACCTCTGAAAGCGCTCAGGAACTGACATCCGCCGGCGTCGTTGCTGCAGGGGAGCGGTTGCGCGAGTTGGGCGCGGTGCTCCGACTTTCAGAAAACGACGCGCTACACGCCGAACGCGAATACGTTTCAGACGACGAAACCATGATCATCAACATGGGTCCACAGCATCCGTCGACACATGGTGTGCTGCGTCTTATGCTTGAGCTTCAGGGCGAAACCGTTCTCCGCTGTAAGCCGATCATTGGTTACCTCCATACCGGCATGGAACGCACCGGTGAAGAACTCACCTATCTGCAGGGCCCCACCAACGTGACGCGCATGGACTATGCCGCGCCGTTGTTCACCGAGTTGGCTTTTTCGCTCACCGTCGAAAAGCTTCTCGAGATTGAGGTTCCCGAGCGGGCGATCTGGATCCGTATGCTCATGACCGAGATGAATCGCATCTCGTCACACCTACTTTTTATGGCGACAAACGGCATGGATATTGGTGCCGTTTCCATGATGCTGTACGGATGGCGCGAGCGTGAAGAAGCGCTTCGCTTCCTTCAAGAAGTCACCGGCCTGCGCATGAACCACAATTACATCCGTCCTGGAGGCGTGGCTGCTGACCTTCCCGACGGTTGGCGCGATGGTGTGCTGCGCCTTCTCGACATGCTCCCTCCTCGCCTTGCTGAATACGACACGCTGATGAACCAACAGCCGATCTGGCGTGAACGCCTTCAGGGTGTCGGCGCAATCACCGCAGAGGAATGCCTTGCTCTCGGCGTTACGGGACCAATGCTTCGTTCAACGGGTTACGACTGGGATCTCCGTCGCGACATGCCGTATTTGGCGTTCGATCAGATCGAATTCGATGTCGTTGTCGGTTCTTACGGAGACTGTTTCGATCGTTACGCAATTCGACTTGCTGAAATTCACGAGTCAATGAAGATCGTGCGTCAGTGTCTCGAGAAGATGCCGAAGGGCGACTACCGCATCCAGGACAAGAAAGTCACTCCGCCGCCGCGTGCGCGTATCGACGAGTCCATGGAAGCGCTTATTCATCACTTCAAGATCTTCACCGAAGGCTTCAAAGTTCCTGAAGGCGAGGCCTACGTCGCAATCGAATCTCCTCGTGGCGAACTTGGTTGCTACATCGTGAGCGACGGTTCTTCGAAGCCGTATCGCATGCATGTTCGTGCTCCAAGTTTCGTGAACCTGCAAAGTCTTCCGCACCTCATGCAGGGCAGTCTCGTGGCCGATGCTGTGGCCATTATCTCGAGTGTCGATCCCATTCTTGGGGAGGTCGATCGCTGATGGCTCGCCTCACGAACGACAACATTGAACTCGCGCGCGAAATCATTGGCCGCTACCCGCGACCAAAGTCTGCGCTCATTTCGCTGTTGCATCTTGCGCAAGAACAAGACGGGCACCTGACCGACGAAGCAATGGCTCACATCGGTGATCTCGTTGGCGTATCGTCTGCCGAGGTTCTCGGAACGGCGTCGTTCTACGAAATGTTCAAGATGGAACCAGTCGGTCGTTACATGGTGAACATTTGCACCAATATTTCTTGTCAGTTGCGCGGCGGCGAGGAACTCCTTGCGCATGCCGAAAAAACGCTCGGAATTCGTCCGGGGCAAACCACCTCCGACGGGCTTTTCACCCTTGAAGATGTCGAATGCATCGCCGCCTGCACCGAAGCTCCGTGTTTGCAGGTCAACTATCGCTACGAACATCGCATCTCGAACGAAGGTTTTGATCAACTCATGAACGATCTGCGCGATGGTCGCCGGTCTGACATTCCCCCTCATGGTGTGCTGGCTCAAATTCGTCAGCACATCCCGGCCGATCGGCGCGCTGGCAATGTCACGCCTGAAGACATAGCGATACCGGTTTGGGTCGCAACAGCGGGGGAGGGCGAGAAATGATTACTGATGCTCCTCAAATCATCACGTCGCGTTTCGATAGAGCCGACAGCCACACGCTTGCTGGTTACGAAGCCACCGGTGGTTATCAGGCGTTGCGCAAAGCACTTTCTATGGACCCGACCGCAGTTGCCGACGAGGTCAAGACCGCAACCCTTCTCGGACGCGGCGGCGCCGGTTTCCCTGCCGGTGTGAAGTGGGGCCTTACTCCAGAGAACGTGTGGCCGCGTTACCTCGTCGTTAATGGCGACGAATCCGAACCCGGCACCTACAAAGACCGTCTCCTCATGGAGCGTGATCCTCACCAACTTATTGAGGGTGTTCTACTTGCGAGTTACGCCGTCGGTTGTGGCCAGGCCTTCCTTTATGTACGCGGCGAAATGCCCCTTGCTCAAGAACGCATTGCCGCTGCATTGAACGACGCCTACGCCGCTGGCTACGTGGGCAAGAACATCCTTGGTTCCGACTTCTCTGTTGATGTCGTACTCGCATGGGGTGCTGGCGCTTACATCGTGGGCGAAGAAACCGCGCTCATTGAAAGTCTTGAAGGTAATCGTGGAATGCCTCGCCTTAAGCCCCCGTTTTTCCCGGCGGCTAAGGGTCTGTACATGCAGCCCACAATCGTGAACAACGTCGAGACTCTTTCGAATCTTCCCTGGATCGTCACCAACGGTGGCGAAGCATTCGCTGCGCTTGGTGCCGAAACATCTCGGGGCACTCGCATGTTTGTGGTCTCGGGTCACGTGAAGAACCCCGGTGTCTTCGAAGTTGAATACGGCGTCACAACGTTCCGCGATCTGATCTATTCCCCCCAATATGCGGGCGGCATCCTCGGCGATCGCGCTCTTAAGGCGTTCATTCCGGGTGGCGCGTCAGCTCCATGGTTCTTTGAAGAGCATCTCGATCTGCCGCTTGAGAAAGTCACCGTTGACCGAGCGGGATCAATGCTCGGTTCCGGAGCCGTCATCGTGATGGATGAAACCACTGCCGCGGTCAAGGCCTGTCTGCGTGTGGTTCGGTTTTTCGCTCGTGAATCCTGCGGCAAATGCACGCCGTGTC
>JAEMTX010000157.1 GCA_016462055.1 Acidimicrobiia bacterium
CCCGCCGCTTCGATGGCAACCGCTATGACCACCTACGACCACCTCAAGCGCTCTTGGTACATGTTTTTCTTTCAGGTTGGTCTCTCTGAGTACGTCGTTGCGGCGAACGGGCTTGAGTTCATTGATCGACTGTGGGCTGACTGGTCTCCCGGTCACGATGCAACCGTCGACATGGACCACATCCGCGCTTCACTTGGAAGTCGCGAAAATCTTGCGGCCGCACTCGGCTACTACCGCGCAACATGGGGAACCGAACCGGTGTCGGCTGCGTACCAAGACATCCAGGACGTGCTCGGTTCGCCGCCCCCGCAACCAACGCTCTACATCCATGGACGCAACGATGGTTGCGTTGGCGTGGAGTTTGCAGAGAACGCTGCCGCAGGATTGAGCCCCGGCTCGAGTGCCGTGATCATTGAGGGAGCCGGACACTTCACTCAGGTGGAGAAACCCGAAGAATTCAATCGTCTGGTCTTGGATTTCATTCAGTCCTAAGAGCCACGCCTAAGAGTCACGGCAAGGCGAGAGCGCCGTGGTTGCGCTCAATCGCTAATCCATCACGAACCAGAGAATCGGCAGCACGCAGTGCATCGGAAGTACCGCCGTCTCGATCGTTCCAACCGCACGCGGCTCGGAACTGTTCCGGAGAAACCTCGACGCCAGTTCTCAAAACATCGAGCAATCGCGCGCGACCTTCGCGAAACGACCCAACGAATTTCGATTGCCCTTTGCTCACTGCAGCCGAACCGATCGCAGGATCTGGCTCAGCAGAACCTCCTACAAACCACGAACAGGTCGATGCGGTTGGGCATACTTCGCAATTAGGAGAGCGCTTCGTGCAGATCAGTGCCCCCAGATCGAGCAACCCCTGGTTCCACGACCATCCCAGTCCAACGGGAACGATGTCATCGGCGAATGTTTGGGCGACACGTGCAGTAAGCCGCTCGCCTCGCTGTCGAGCAAGAATGCGACCAACGTTGGTGTCCACAACCGCAACGTCTTGTTTATAAGCAAACGCCAGTACCGCCCGAGCGGTGTACGGACCCAGTCCAGGCAACGCGAGCAACGCGTCGAGCTCATTTGGAATCACTCCATCATGATTCTCGACTACGGCCACAGCCGTTCGGTGAAGATTCACGGCTCGTCGGTTGTAGCCAAGCCCTGCCCACTCGGTGACGACATCACCAATGGGAGCGCGTGCACATACCGTGACAGTTGGAAACCGTTCAAGGAATTGATGCCACCGAAGAATGACTCGCGAAACTTGTGTCTGCTGGAGCATCAGTTCCGAGACAAGCACCGCCCAAGGATCGCGAGTCTGTCTCCACGGCAATTCATCCCGTCGACCTGCCGACCACGCGAGTACCGCCTCGACGTCAGGCACTCCGAGCATTGATCAGTCTTCGGTGAAAACGTCTTCGCCGTATGGAAGTCCACGCTGCGGAGCGAACTCGCTCTTCCACACCATGACTCGGCGACGAAATTCGCAGACCTCTTCGGAACGCTGGTTAACGCCTTTGGTCTCGACAGTCACAATGCCGCGCTGGCCGTCGGAAGTTTCCTTCTTGGCCAGAACCTTGGTGACGGCATAAATCGTGTCGCCATGAAATGTCGGCTTGGCGTGCTTGAGTGATTCCACCTCGAGGTTGGCGATTGCCGCCCCGCTTACATCGGGGACGCTCATGCCCAGGACAAGCGAGTACACGAGATTGCCGACGACAAGCGGTTGACCCATCGGCGACTCATTCTCGGCGAACCAATTATTGGTATGCGTTGGGTGATGGTTCATGGTGATCATGCAGAAAAGGTGGTCGTCGGCTTCGGTAATGGTCTTCCCTGGCCAATGGCGGTAGACGTCGCCCACCTCGAAGTCTTCAAAGTGGCGGCCGAATGGACGATCATGAGCAGTCACAACAATTCTCCTTTGCAGATGTCAACAATGAGCCTAGGAGTTTCCGAGGGTAGATTCGACCCAGACACAGGGGGAACCATGAACGATCTACTGATCACGGGCGGCACAGTCGTCGACGGCACAGGCGCACCGACCTTCACTGCTGATGTTCGAGTCCAAGACGGCGTTATCACCGAGATAGGGCAAAACCTGACATCTCGAGGCGAGACGATCATCGATGCGACCGATTGTCTCGTCGCCCCCGGGATCATCGACACCCATACCCACCTCGATGGCGCAATGTGGTGGAACCCCGAACTCGACCCCCTGCCCGCATACGGAAACACCTCAATGGTGTTTGGTAACTGCGGAAACTCGATTGCTCCCCTCAAAGGCGAACAACGTGACGAAATTGTTGACCTCCTGTGTTTCCTTGAAGACCTTCCCCTGAAGGCGTTCGAACAGGAGATTCCTTGGTCGTGGCAGTCATGGCCCGAATACATGGACGCGCTTCGTACACAACCAACTGCAGTTCATGTCGCCGGATACCTCGGGCACCTCGCGTTGCGCACCTGGGTTATGGGCGCCGACGCGTGGACCCGCTCCGCGACTACAGATGAGATTGCTGAGATGTGCGCGGTCCTCGACGAAGGCCTCGCCGCAGGCGCTCTCGGATTGAGCATCAATCACTTCGACAAAGACCGCTCTCTCCGTCTCGTTCCTGGCTTTTTCGCTGAAGACGAGGAATACCTCGCGCTATTCCGTGTCGTTGCTCTTCATAAGCCGGCAACGGTCCAGATGATTACTCGGTTCAACGACACCGAGTTATCCATTGTCGATGCCAGACGATTCGGTGCCCTCGTTCGCGAAAGCGGCGTGCGCGCTCAGTACACCGGCATTCCTTTCAACGAGCGTGATGCAGATCGTCAAGCGGAATGGTGGGAACTTCACGAACAACTCAATGCCGATGGTGCTGACATGTGGCCAATGGTGAACTGCAAACCTCTGGCGCCGTTTTTCGGATTTGAGAGTTCACTCGTCTTTCAACGCGTCCCCGCGTGGAATGAAGTCATTAACGGTCCGACCGATGCGAAACTCACGACATTGGCCGACCCCACTTGGCGTGACAAGGCTCGTACCGACTGGGACAACCGAACCCGGTCAAGCCTTTCGAGAATCGATCGACCTCACGAGATGATTCTGACCATCTCTGAAACTGGGGTCGGTCCGCTCGGAATTTCGTTGCAGGATCTTGCCGATCAAACAGGACTACATGTTTCCGACGCGCTTGCCGATTGGGTCGTCGCCAATGGTCTTGCCTCACAGATGATGGGTATCCCAGAACGATTGAGCGAACGCGACGTTGTGCGAGCCATTCGTGACCCGCACACGGTTTTCAACATCAACGACAGTGGCGCCCACCTTCAACTTTTCTCAGCGGCGGGCGAACATCTCTACATACTCACCCATTACGTCCGTGACGCTGGGCTCATCAGCATCGAAGAAGCGATCCATGTCCTCACTGGCCGGACGGCTGAATTCTTTGGTCTCACCGACCGCGGCGTAATTGCTGAGGGAAAGATCGCTGATCTCGTGGTGTTTCGTCTTGAAGACCTTGAATTACGAGCCGAGGAACGCGCCTACGACGTACCGCACGGCACTTGGCGCTTCACTCGCGCTCCTGCGGGTTTCCGGGCCACCATCGCGGGGGGCGTGCCAACATGGATCGACGGCGCTTCGACCGGTGCGCACCCCGGAAAAGTTCTTCAACCCATCAAACACTGATTCCACTACCCTCCCCTTTGGGGGTGGATCATGAGCGATTCTTCATCATTGGACGTCGATCAATTACGAGCTCGGTATAGCGCCGAACGCGAACGCCGACTCCGGGCCGACGGCATTGACCAGTACCTCGAGACATCTGGAAGTTTCGAGAGTTACGCGCGCGATCCATGGGCCGAAGAAATTATTGAGCGCGATCCCCTCTTCGACGAGGTCGATGTGGCGCTCGTTGGTGCAGGGTTTGGCGGACTCCTCACCGGAGCGCGTCTTCGCGAACTCGGTGTAGACAAGATCAGACTCATCGACAAAGCCGCCGACGTCGGCGGAACCTGGTACTGGAATCGGTACCCCGGCGTGGCTTGCGATGTTGAGTCCTACATCTACATGCCATTACTTGAAGAAACCGGCTACATGCCGAAAGAGAAATACAGCAAAGGCGACGAGATCTTCGAGCATTGCCAACGAATCGCCACGAAATTCGATCTCTACCGCCATGCACTGTTTCAAACAGAAATTTCGGCCATGCGATGGGATGAAGACGGTGAGCGCTGGGTCATCACTACCAACCGTGGCGACTGTTTCAAAGCAAAGTTCGTTTCCCTCGCCACCGGACATCTTCAGAAACCAAAACTTCCTGGGATCCCCGGCATTGAATCGTTCAAGGGACACACCTTCCACACGAGTCGGTGGGATTTCGCCTACACCGGCGGCGATTCTCACGGTGGCCTTTCAGGGTTGACTGACAAACGAGTCGGCATCGTCGGAACCGGTGCGACCGCCGTTCAATGCATCCCCCACCTCGGTCGAGATTCACAAGAACTCTTTGTTTTCCAACGAACGCCATCATCAGTCGATGTACGTGCCAATCGAGAAACCGACCCAACTTGGGTTGATTCGCTCACACCGGGATG
>JAEMTX010000158.1 GCA_016462055.1 Acidimicrobiia bacterium
CGCCCAGGAATCACCGCAGCAGCGAACGCACCGGGTTCAGTGCCATCGACAAACGTGACATCAATACCGAAACGCGGGCACACCGCTTGAAACAGCAGTTGTGTTGCTCCATACAACTGGTTCTGGGTGACGATGTGATCGCCTTTCGAACACAGTCCCAACACCACCGCGCTGATTGCACCCATTCCCGAAGCAAATGCGCGGGCCTTCTCTGCGCCCTCAAGTTGCGCAATTGCATCTTCGAAACCAGCAACAGTGGGGTTGCCGTAGCGGCCGTAGAACCGCGAAGATCCAACACCAGTCGCCATCTCACGGGCTTCGGCGACCGTGGGCGTCACAAACGTGGTGGTCGCCCAAAGGATTGGGGCAAGCGCCGTGTCGTTATCGGCCCGTCCTGCACGAATAGCGCGGGTCTCAGGATGAAGTTCGGAGTTGTCGTGATTGTTCGTCATGAGTTTTTAAGGTTCGTTTCAATCTCAGCAAGGAAAGGTTTCAGCGCGGCACCAACAGCCTGATGTTCGGTGAGGAAACCATCGTGGCCCGCTTTGGAATGAATGATCTCGTGGCGACTGCTTCCGCCGTTGCTCACGATCTCATCGTGCAAGAACTGCTGTTGCCGCGTCGGGTAGAGCCCGTCACTACTGATGGAAAGCGTCAGGACCGGAACTGAGAGTCGAGCGAGGGCGCGCTGCAACCCACCACGACCGCGACCGACATCGTGGAGATCCATGGCTTTATTGATCACCAAGTAGGAATTGGCATCGAATCGGCGGATCAGTTTTTCGGCCTGGTAATCGAGATAGCCCTCAACCGCATAGCGCTGCCACGGGGTGAAACCTCGATCCATTACGTCTTTTTCATGACGACCTTGTTTTGCGTCGATCAGTTCTTCGCTCTGATAGGTAAGCGTTGCTTGTTCACGCGCCAAACCAAGCCCAAAGTGCGGGCCTTCGTTTGGAGCAGCGTCGTAGTAATCGCCGCCATTCCATTTGGGATCAAGAACAATCGAACTTCGTTGCACGCTTGATTGACCGATCTGAAATGCGCTTGCCGCAACACAGCTTGCAAGTGGCGCAAGCGACCGCACCCGATCAGGGAACATGATCCCCCATTCAAGAACTTGCATTCCGCCCATCGACCCACCGACGACCGAAAACCACTTCTCAATACCGAGTTCGTCGGCAACCGCGGCTTGGGTTCGCACAATGTCGCGAATCGTCACGACCGGGAATGACGAACCATACCGACGGCCCGTATCGGGATCGATTGATGAAGGCCCGGTTGTGCCTTGACACCCACCAAGCACGTTCGTGCATACGACGAAGTACTGATTCGTATCGATTGCTCGACCCGGACCGATGAGCGGATCCCACCAACCATCAGTGGGGTGTCCCGGGCCGCTCGGACCTGCGGCATGACTGTCACCAGTCAGCGCATGGCAAACGAGGATGGCGTTCGATGCGTCGGCATTTAGTTCACCCCAGGTTTCATAAGCAACGGAGACGCCCTTCAGCGACCCGCCTCCTTCGAGTTGAAACCTTCGGTTGACATCGAACGCGACGAAACGCCGTTGACCGACCGGGTCACCGGGTTGCCACGCGCCAGAGGCGGGTAGCGGTTCGACGCTCAGGGGCGCCCGAACATTCACTTCGGTCAATGCAACTCCTCGAACTGGTTGTTGCCGCCACCGGAAGGTGGAGGCCGCATCCCCACCAAATGGTGGGTTGGCACCTTGGGTGTTCGCCCCAGGTTGCCGAGCCCGGAAATCCGGGCCACTCGTGATGTGAGGACAATGTTGCCAGCCCAAGGGGGCTGCGGTCAAAGATTTGACCAAAACCGGTCTAGGCAGTGCCTTTGGGGGCACGGATAGACCGAGGAATCCACCAGCTCAAGACCGCTTGCGCCACATCTGGCTCGAGACCGTAGGCCCTCGTGAGGGTCACAGCGGCTGCCTCCAGTTCGCCATCTTGCAACTGTCGAGCTCCTTCGACCCACCGATCACGATCACTTGGAAGCGGAAGGTGAGCAAGTTGCGACGCGCTCAACCGAATCGCGCCAGGGCTTCGAGCGGTGCCAGCAGCCAGGCGTGCAGCCCATACCGATGCCGGCGGTGCGAAGAGTGCCGCAACGAGCAGATCGATGATCTCCGGGTCACTGTCGAGGGGCAAAACCGAAATGACTGGAACAGAGGGCCACAACGATCCGTCGTGATCGGCAACTGCTTCAATGACGCGAGTTTGAGTTGCGACAAGAACCTTCGGCCGCCTTCGCAAGAGAAACGGCTTCGAAAGTTTCGAAATGTCAACGAGCGGTCGGTCATAGGTTGCACCAGCAACTTTTGCGGTACGAGTCCCCCACAACAATGTGGCGGGATCAATGAGTCCAACCGTGACAAGACGAGGAAGGGTGGTGTCAATCTCGGGATCGCTTCCGCCTTCGATGACGGCAGATGCCACTTCGTAGAACTCCTGACGGAATCCCGCAGTGCATTCAGCCATCGATGAAAGTGGTTCGCCGGTGAGTCGTAACGGCGGAACTCCCATTGCATCTGCAGCAAGTTCCGTCCACGGTGGACTCGTTTTGGCCGGAGAACTGGCTTCGTGATGCTGGGGCTTCCTTAAAACTGGAGCGCAAACACTCACTGCAGCATCGAATAATTGCGCATCGGGGATCCAAATCGATTCCAACGCGTTGCCGACAAGATCACGAACCGTTGACCCGTCACGCGCACCGAGTACCGACAGCGGTTGGACGAACACCACCGAACCACCGACACGGACTGCGTCGAGTGCCCGAACCAGCAGCACGCCGGAAGTATCGGTATAGCCCGCCGGTCGACCAAGGATGCGCGCTGCGCCCGCAACTGCTGCTTGATCGCGAATCGTTGCCCCGGCGAGTTGTCCGCCGAAGGGCGGATTACCGACCACGACGTCGAGACGCCCATCTTCGGGCCAGGGATCGTTCAACGCATCGCCAACTACGAGAGCGAATGGCAGTGCGCCGAGCAGGCCATTTCGTTGCGCCCAATCGGTCAGTTCTGCACGCGCTACATCGAGTGCATTCGGATCAATGTCCATCCCCCGCAAACATTCGAGAGCACTACGCGGGCTGCGACCGCCGGCCACAAGTGCGTCGGCTGCGGCAATAAGAAACACGCCCGCTCCGCATGTTGGGTCGCAGACAACGAATTGAGCACCAGATGCAATGAGTTCGCCATGGCCCACAAAGGCACCGGCTACTAGTTCATCGGCAACAACTCGAGGCGTGTAATGCACACCATCACGACGACGGCGACTCGGCTCAAGCGAGGTTTCGTAGTCCCGACCGGGATCGGACACGTTCAGCCAACTGCAGAATCAGTGCGTGGATCCCACGCAGCAAGATCGGCAAGCCGTTTATCGTTCGAAAACACCTCAACGATGGGCTGGTTGAGTTTCAAACGCTTCAACAAACGCTTTACCTCAAGTTCTTCGTTCCACATGACGAGTGTGGCAACGACGCCCTTTGCGCCAGCGCGCGCTGTACGACCGGAACGGTGGAGATAGGCCTTTGAATCTTCCGGTGGGTCGTAATGGATGACGACATCGACCTCATCGACATGAATACCGCGAGCGGCAACGTCGGTGGCAACAAGTGCTTTCAATTTTCCGTCGCTGAAATCTTTCAGTGCCTTCTCGCGCTGACTCTGGCGCAGGTCACCGTGGATTGATGCGGCATCGACACCCTCGCGTCGAAGATTCTCTGCCACCCGATCGGCGGCGCGTTTGGTGCGAACGAAGATAATGGTGCGGTTGGAATTGTGAATGATTGTCGCAGCGACCTTCACTTTGTCCATATCGTGCACCTGCAAGAAGCGGTGCTGCATCTGCTCGACAGTGACCTGTTCGGAAACAACCTCGTGCATCGCCGGATCGGTTTGATAACGCTTGATGAGCGTGTCGACGACGCCATCGAGGGTTGCAGAGAACAACAGCGTCTGATGCTGGCCAGGAACATGGCGAAGAATCCACTCGACCTGGGGAAGGAATCCCATATCGGCCATGCGGTCGGCTTCGTCGATCACTACTTGAGCGATGTCGTCGAGGAATATTTCCTTGCGCTCGATCATGTCGATCATGCGACCCGGAGTGGCCACAACGATCTCGACACCTTTTTCGAGTTCGGCAACCTGCGTTTCCATTTTCGCTCCGCCGTAAATGGCGGTAACGGTGACATCGCGAACCTCGCCGAGTGGCGCGAGTTCGTCGCGCACCTGCGTTGCGAGTTCGCGAGTGGGTACCAGAATCAAAGCGAGCGGGCGTCGAGCCTGGGCGCCCTTCACCTTTTCGAGTAGCGGGAGACCGAAGGCAAGCGTCTTGCCCGAACCGGTCTTGGCCTTACCGCAGACATCACGCCCTGCAAGCGCATCGGCAATGGTGAGTTCTTGCACTGCGAATGGCGACATGATGCCGCGTGACTCAAGAGCGGCGGTGAGATCAGGCGAAACGCCCAGATCGGCGAAAGTAGGCATTGGTTGGCTTTCCACGAGGGGGTGCGACACCCCACTGGATGCCACCGGACGACCGACGGTCGTCCCAAC
>JAEMTX010000017.1 GCA_016462055.1 Acidimicrobiia bacterium
TGGGGCGGAAGACCGCACGCTCGGCGAATCGATCGAAGAGGAACGACGAGTCCTGCAATCGGTGAAGGCCGAAGCCGACGTCGTCATCGACACCACCGAACTCAATGTGCATCAACTCCGCTCGCGGATGCTTGATCTCTTCGCTGCTGATGCCCCAGCGGGCGGCATGCAAACGACGGTGCTCTCGTTCGGGTACAAACACGGACTTCCTCTCGACACCGATCTGGTGATCGATTGCCGATTTCTCCCGAACCCCCATTGGGTGGAGGCCTTGCGACCGCAGACGGGCCTCGATGAACCCGTTCGCGACTACGTGCTTGCTCAGCCGCTCACAACCGAGTTTCTCGGTCAGATCAACGGGCTTCTGACGACGTTATTGCCGGCCTATGTGGCCGAAGGCAAGAGCTATCTCACGGTGGCATTTGGCTGCACGGGGGGTCGTCATCGATCGGTGGCCATTGCTGAAGCCGTTGCCGGAGCCCTTCGTGACGAGGGATTCCATTTGCGGGTCACCCATCGCGACCTCGACCGCTGACATCATCGCGGGCGCAATCGGCTGGCGGGACAGTAAGGAATCGATCCGGCCGACGGCATGCGCTGTCTGGCGTAACGTCACATCAACTCAATACGTCGCCGTCGTCGACGGCATATCTAGGAGGCAGTGCCCACAATGACCATTCGTGTCGGCATCAATGGCTTCGGTCGCATCGGCCGCAACTTCTTCCGGGCGGTGAGGCAGTCCGGCGCTGATATCGAGATCGTTGCCGCCAATGATTTGGGTTCGGTGCCAGCCATGGCCCACCTGCTCAAGTACGACACGATCATGGGGCGCCTCGATGCAACCGTCGAAGCGACCGCGGACGGCATCCTTGTCGACGGAAAGCTGCTCAAGATCACCGCCATTCGCGATCCCAAGGATCTTCCGTGGAAGGAACTTGGCGTCGACATCGTTGTCGAGTCAACAGGCTTCTTCACCGATCGCGATAAGGCCGCCGCTCATCTTGAAGCTGGCGCTCCGTACGTCATCATTTCGGCTCCGGCCACCAACGCCGATGCAACCTTCGTTGTTGGCGTGAATGACGACACCTTTGATCCGGCCAAGCACAAGGTTGTCTCGAACGCTTCGTGCACGACCAACTGCTTTGTTCCCATGATCAAGGTTCTCGACGATGCCTTTGGTGTCGAAAAGGGCCTCATGACCACGGTTCATGCCTACACCGGCGATCAAAATCTCGTCGATGGTCCGCACACCGACATGCGTCGTGCCCGTGCGTCAGCCGCCAACATCACGCCTTCCTCAACTGGCGCCGCACGCGCCACGGGACTGGTACTCGAGGCCATGAAAGGCAAGCTCGACGGCACTGCACTTCGCGTCCCGGTTTCGGACGGTTCCATCACCGACTTTGTTGGTGTGCTCAAACGTGACGTCACCGTCGATGAGATCAATGCAGCGTTCAAGGCCGCAGCAACAAGTGGTCCGCTCTCCAAAGTTCTTGTCTTTACCGACGAAGAGATCGTATCTTCCGACATCGTCGGTCAGTCGGCGTCGTGCACCTTTGACTCGAAACTCACCATGGCCATGGGCAACCTCGTCAAGATCCTCGGTTGGTACGACAACGAGTGGGGTTACTCCAACCGCCTGGTCGACCTCGTGCAGGTCATGGCCCGCGCGGCGAAGTAGTACCACCCGATGAGCGTTCCTTCGCTGGAGGACCTCGGCGACGTCAGTGGTCGCCGAGTCCTTCTTCGTGCCGATTTCAATGTACCTGTCGCCAACGGCGAGATCGTCGACGATTTTCGTATTCGTGCGGCGCTTCCCACCATCGACTACCTGACATCTCGTGGCGCAATAGTCACGGCGTGCACGCATCTCGGTCGCCCGAAGGGTGCTCCCGATCCGAAGTATTCGGTGGAACCGGTTCGTCGTCGCCTCGCCGAACTGGCGCCAGGGGTTGAACTCCTCGACAACCTTCGGTTCGATCCGGGCGAAACCTCGAACGATCCGGCCTTTGTTCAGAGGCTGATTGAAGGTCAAGACCTCTACGTCAATGATGCGTTCGGTGCCTCGCACCGTGCTCATGCGTCGATCGTTGGTCCTCCACAGTTTCTGCCTGCGGCAGCGGGTCGCCTTCTTCAGCGCGAAGTTGAAGTGCTGCTCCCGCTGAGGTCTGATCCCAAGCGTCCGTTTGTCGTCATCCTTGGTGGATCAAAGGTGTCCGACAAACTTGGTGTCATCGACGCCCTTTCAACCGTTGCTGATGCACTGATTATCGGCGGCGGAATGTGTTTCACCTTTCTTGCTGCTCAAGGTCACAGCGTTGGTGATTCGCTACTTGAAGCCGACCAGATCGAAACCTGTAAACGATTCCTTGATTCCGACATCACGATTCACATCCCGCACGATGTGACAGCGCTAGGTCCGGGTGGCGAAATCATGAAGCCCGAAGCAGGGGGAGAGGTTCGTCAACTTGGGTCCGATGTTCCCGATGGTTGGAAGGGGCTCGATATTGGACCCGGTACCGCATCGGAATTCGCCGACATCATCGCTGACGCAAAAACAATCTTCTGGAATGGCCCAATGGGGGTATTCGAAGATCCCCGATTCGCTGCAGGAACTCGCGTCATCGCCGAAGCCATGGCAGAGGCGCGCGGTTTTACTGTCGTAGGTGGTGGCGATTCTGCTGCGGCTCTCGACGCATTTGGACTTGCCAACGAGGTAGATCACGTTTCAACCGGTGGAGGTGCATCGCTCGAATTGCTTGAGAACGGTGATCTCCCCGGGCTTGAAGCATTACGAGGAGCAACAAATGGCTGACCGCAAACCGCTCATCTCTGGTAACTGGAAGATGAACCTCAACCACTTTGAGGCCACGGCAACTCTCGACAAACTTCGTTATCTGCTTTCAAAGGATGACTACGAAGTTGTCGACGTATCGGTCCATCCGCCGTTCACCGACATTCGCACCGTGCAAACTTTCCTTGAAAGCGAAAAGGTGCCGATCGCTGTCGGCGCACAGAACTGTCATTGGGAAACAAACGGCGCGTACACCGGTGAAATCGCGCCAGGAATGCTGTTCAAACTCAATGTGTCATATGTGATCGTTGGGCATAGCGAGCGCCGTGAATTGTTCGGCGAGGACGACATCGTTGTGGCCCGAAAGGCCAAAGCCGTTTTCGAAAACGGCATGACCCCGATCCTCTGTTGTGGTGAGACGCTCGAAGAGCGTGAAGGTGAAGCCACTCGCGGCAAAGTCACTGGACAGATTCATGCTGGGATTGAAGCGCTGACGTCGGAGCAGGTGGCTTCGATGGTCCTTGCTTATGAACCGATCTGGGCTATCGGCACAGGTCGAACCGCAAGTGCTGAAGATGCGCAGCAGGTATGTTCCTGGATCCGAGTCAAGGTCAAGGACATGAAAGGTACTGATGCGGCCAAGGCCGTTCGTATCCAGTACGGCGGTTCGGTGAAGGCAGGAAATGCTGCCGAACTGATGGGTCAGCCCGATATCGACGGCGCGCTCGTCGGCGGAGCAGCGCTCGATCCCGAGGAATTTGCCCGAATCGTCCAATTCCGACTCTCCTGATAACGTCCCAAACCGTGTTGACCGCTGTCCTCATCATTCAGGTGCTCTCTGCACTAACGCTCATCTTCCTCGTGCTGCTTCATAGCGGCAGGGGTGGTGGCCTCTCCGACATGTTCGGTGGCGGTCTTGGCGCGTCGGCAGCAGGTTCGACAGTGGTTGAGAAGAATCTCGATCGACTCACAGTGGTTGCTGCGGTGATCTTCATCTTCGCTTCGGTCGCACTCGCACTTCTGCTCGACAAGTAGGTCGCTATGGGTCGCACCGACCCGCCGGCCCTGTCGCTGCGCGACGTCACACTGATACGCGAAGGCCGCCCAATTCTCGATGATGTGTCGTGGGAAGTCGCCGCACAGGCGCGATGGGTAGTTCTTGGCCGTAATGGGTCGGGAAAGTCCTCGCTGATGAAGATCGCCTCGCTGTATCTGCATCCATCTTCGGGTGATGTCGAGGTACTTGGCGAGAAACTCGGACGCACCGACGTTCGCTCTCTTCGTAAACGGATTGGTTTGGCGAGCACAGGAATGGCTGATCAGCTTCGATCCGATCTGACCTCTTCGGATGTCGTAATGACAGCGAAGAATGCAGCACTGGAACCGTGGTGGCACACCTATGACGAGGTAGATCGTCAGCGTGCTCAAGACTGTCTTGAGCGTATGGAAATAGGTCGACTCGCAGATCGCAGTTTTGCCACCCTTTCTTCGGGTGAGCGTCAGCGAGTGCTCTTAGCTCGCACATTGATGCCTGAACCAGGTTTGCTACTTCTCGACGAACCCACGGCGGGACTTGATCTCGCCGGGCGTGAAGACCTCGTGCGTGGTCTTGGTGTGTTGGTTTCAGGGGACGACACACCGGCAACGGTGCTTGTGACACATCATGTCGAGGAGATCCCCGAGGGGTTCACCAACGTTTTGTTGCTTCGCGAAGGAAAGGTTCTCGCGGCTGGCCCACTCGATGAGGTTCTCACTGAAACAAATCTTTCTGAGTGCTTCGAAATGAAACTTGGGCTTGAATACCGACATGGCCGATGGTGGGCATGGGGCACGGATATATGAATAGCGCGGTAGGCCTCATTGCAGTTGCGATATTGATCATCGCGAACGGTTTCTTCGTCGCCGCCGAGTTCGCGCTTGTCGCCGTAGATCGAGCCAAAGTTGAAAACGATGCCGATTCAGGGCGTCGTCGTGCCCTACTCGCCAAGGGACTCTTGAAACACCTGTCGTTTCATTTGTCGGGAGCTCAACTCGGGATCACTGTCACATCGCTCTTGATCGGCCTCCTCGCTGAACCAGCAATCGCGGAGTTATTGCATCCACTCCTTGAACCGGTGCTCGGAACGGCTGCGATGACGGGAGTTTCCCTGGCTCTTGCCATTTTCATTGCAACTGTTGTTCAAATGGTGGTGGGAGAACTGGTGCCGAAAGGTCTGGCACTGGCGCGACCAGAAAAAACGGTGTATCTCCTCGGTCCACTCGTCCGCGTGTACGGAGTCGTCTTTGGTGGTCTGATCAGATTCCTCAATGGGGCAGCGAACCGCACTGTCCGTTTGCTTGGCGTCGAACCGACAGAGGAACTGTCGCATGTTCGAACTCTTTCGGAGATGCAGATCTTGGTGAGCGCGTCGACTCGCGGTGGTTCGCTCGACGATTCGGCATCGGTTCTTCTCACGCGGTCTATTCGTTTCGAACGTAAGAGCGCTGAAGATGTTCTGGTTCCACGTACTGCGGTCACAGCACTTCGAAGCACTGACAGTGTCGAGGCGTTGGTCGAAGCGTCGGTCCGCACTGGTCATTCGCGATTTCTGGTTTATCGCGATGACATCGACGACATTTTGGGCACAGTGCACGTCCGTTCAGTTCACGGTGTTCCCCGTGAGGAACGGGCAACAACGCCAGTTTCCACGCTTGTTCGCACGGTGCTTGCTATCCCGGAGAGTCGAGACCTTGCCGACGTCTTGATTGATCTCCGACGGGCGAATTCTCATCTTGCGGTTGTCGTTGATGAATACGGCGGTACTGCGGGAATCATCACTCTCGAAGACATTCTCGAAGAGATTGTCGGTGAGATCGGCGACGAACACGATCGTCGGATGCCGGCAATGACGGTCCCGGGCCGGCGAGACGAATGGTCGCTTCCAGGCGGACTGCATCCCGATGAGGTCGCCGATCAAATTGGTTGCGTTCTCCCTGAAGGGGAGTACGAAACGTTTGCTGGCTTTCTTCTCGATCAACTCGGACACCTTCCTCTTGTTGGCGAGGTCGTTGTTTGGGGAGAGTGGTCCTTCGAAATCGCCGAGATGGATCGACGTCGGATTGCCCAGGTAACGGTGCGAGCAACTGCGTCGGAACAATCTGAGCAAATCGTGCTGAACGCAACGCCAACTGACGATGGGACGGGTGGCTGACATGTGGCCCTTCCTCGTTATCGTTGTACTCCTTGCTATCAATGGTTTTTTTGTGGCACTCGAGTTTGCTTTGGTGGGATCACGGCGGAGTCGCCTTGAACCCCTCGCTGAGAGTGGTGATCGTTCGGCGATTCGCGCATTGGCAGCGATGAAGGAATTGAGTATCCAACTGGCAGGGGCTCAACTCGGCATCACCGTGGCCTCGCTGGTGCTTGGCCTTGTCGGAGAACCTGCAGTTGCGGACCTTCTCGTGAGCCTCGCTCAAAAGGTGTCGTGGATTCCCCACGCATGGATTCATCCGATGGCTGCGGTGCTGGGGCTCCTCATCATCGTGTTTGCGCACATGGTGATTGGTGAAATGGTTCCCAAGAATCTGACGCTGACGCACCCTGAATCGGTTCTCAAGATCGTGAGTCAGCCGAATCGGCTTTATCTCCTTGTTGCTCGCCCTTTCCTTATCGTCCTCAACTGGATGGGCAACGTAGGGGTTCGACTTTGTGGCATCGAACCTCGTGATGAGCTGTCGGAATTACACACTGCAGAAGAACTGGCCGTGTTGGTCTCGGTCTCGAAAGAGGAAGGAGCGATCACGGGTTTCTCGGCGGAACTGCTTGCCGGAGTCCTTGAATTCGCGGGGCGCACTGTTGCCTCGGTGATGATTGATCGTCCAAATGTCGCTGCTGTCTCGATCGAAGCCACTCCGCGTGAACTCGAAGAAGCGGTGCGAACTCTCGGGCACACGAGGCTGTTGGTCGTTGGCGATGGCGGAATCGATGACCCCCGAGGTTTCATCCACGCCAAAGATTTGTTGTCAGTCTCTGAAATCGGGCTCGACGAAACCTTTTCTCCGCTGCTGATGCGCCGAGCTCTTCGGGTGCCGCGGGAACAGCACCTGAAGGAGCTTCTGCTCGACATGAGGACCTCGAGAGTTCATTTCGCGCTCGTCGCAAACGACGATGAATCAACCGCAGGGATTGTGACCCTCGACGACATTCTCGAAGAACTTGTCGGCGACGTCGCTGATGAACTTGAACCAAGAAATTTGCCGACTGAGGAGTAACCCTCAGGCGCCGGTGGAGTGGTAGCCGCCGTCAACGTGCACGACTTCGCCCGTGGTCTGCGGAAACCAATCCGAAAGTAAGGCAACGCAAGCTTTGGCAACTGCGCTTGAGTCTCGAACGTCCCAGCCCAGCGGTGCGCGTTCATCCCAGACATCTTCAAACTTCGAAAAGCCAGGTATTGATCGTGCCGCAACAGTTTTGATTGGTCCCGCCGCAACAAGGTTGACGCGGATTTGTTGTGGGCCGAGATAGCGAGCGAGATAACGGGAGGTCGACTCAAGAGCGGACTTGGACACGCCCATCCAGTCGTAGGAAGGCCACGTCACGGTGTTGTCGAAATCGAGGCCGACGATCGATCCGCCTTCAGTCATCAGCGGCGCAACCACGTCGGCTAGGGCCTTGAGCGAATAGGCAGAGATATTCATGGCCACAGACACGTCTTCCCATGTGGCATCCATGAACGTTCCCCCGAGACAAACCGCAGGGGCAAAGCCGATCGAGTGAAGGGCTCCGTCGACTCGACCCCATTTCTTTGCCAGATGGTCGCGAGCGGCATCGATATGCTCGGGCACGGAGACGTCGAGTTCGATGACCTCAGGTTCGACGTCAAACTTCTTTGCTGCCTTGAGCGTGTGCTTCATTGCGTTTCCCAGTCCGGTGAGGACGATCTCTGCGCCTTCCTGCTGGGCCAGACGAGCAACGCCAAAGCCAAGCGAGGAGTCATTGAGCACTCCGGTCATCAACAGTCGCTTACCTTCAAGCAGTCCCATGGGTCCTCCGATCGCGGGCAACGTAGAGACGTTACGTTGCCAAACCAATGATTCGGTGGAGCAGCACCGAGAGGGCACGATCGTCCGCTACCGTTCGCTGAATGTTGATCGGAATCGTGGGCGCTACCGGCCCAGCAGGAAGTGCGCTCGGTATAAGGCTGGCATCTGCTGGTCACAAGGTCATCTTGGGCTCGCGAAGTACAGAACGAGCGGCCGAGGTCGTCGGTTCGATCATCGCGAATTGGCCCGACCACAATCTCGACATCACCGCTTCCGATAATGCCGGAGCTGCTGCTGCAGAACTCATCGTCATTGCGACACCATGGGATGCAGCATGGACCACCGCAAAATCGGTGAGCGAATCGCTCGACGGCAAGGTCGTGATTTGTATGGCCAATGCCCTCATTCGTGTCGGACATGAATTCCAACCGCTGGTGCCACCACGCGGCTCTGTTGCCGCCAGCGTTCAAGCTGCCGTACCTCGCTCGCTTGTCGTGGGAGCGCTTCACCATGTGCCGGCCAAAGAACTTGCTGACCTCAATCACCCGATTGAAAGCGATGTTCTCGTGTGCTCCGATCATCCGGCGGCCAAGAAGATCTCAATGGACCTCATTAACGAGATGCCAAGTATGCGGGCACTCGACGCCGGCGATCTCACTCAGGCTGCGCCGATCGAGGCGTTTACCGCAGTGCTCCTTGAACTCAACCTCAAGTACAAAACCCGCGTCGCTGTGAAGTTCACCGGAATCGACCCCGAAAAACTTCGATGACGTTGGCAGCTCCGACCGGTCCGATGCGCCTCTACGACACCGCTCGTCGTGAAGTGGTTGCATTTGAGCCCGGCCCATTGGTCTTTATGTACACCTGCGGCATCACTCCGTACGATGCGACGCACCTCGGGCATGCAGCCACCTACGTGACCTACGACGTTCTCCAGAGACGGCTGCGTGATCTGGGTCACGAAACGCGTTGTGTTCGTAACGTCACCGATGTCGACGACGACTTGTTGCGCAAAGCGCGGGAACTCGGTGTTCACTACCTCGACCTCGCGGCTGCCGAAACCGCTCGTTTCGATGCCGACATGGAAGCACTGAACGTTGTCGAATGTTGGAGTGAGCCGCGTGCCACGAGCGCAATCGCTGACATTCGCGGATTCATCGGGATGGTGCTCGATCAGGGCCATGCCTACGAGAGCGGCGGCTCTGTCTATTTCGATGTGAGTTCTTTCGAGCGATTCGGTCAGGTTTCGCATTACTCCCGCGAGCAAATGATCGACCTTGCTCGACAGCATGGCGGAAACCCTGACGATCCCAATAAGCGTGATCCACTCGATTTTGTTCTTTGGCAGCCATCGGCGTCCGACGAGCCAAGTTGGGAATCGCTCTGGGGCCCAGGCCGTCCTGGTTGGCACATCGAGTGTTCTGCTCTGGCCTTGCGTGAACTCGACACCACCATCGACCTGCATGGCGGTGGTTCCGACCTGATTTTCCCGCATCACGAATGCGAAGCTGCTCAAAGTGAAGCAGCAACCGGTCAGCCCTTCGTGCGCCACTGGATGCATCAAGCCATGGTTCGCATGGATGGCGAGAAGATGTCGAAGTCGCTTGGCAATCTCGTCTTCATCAGCGAATTACGAAAGACCTGGGATGTCCGGGCAATCCGACTTGCCATCGTTTCTCATCACTACCGCGATTCCTGGGAATGGGAAGACGAAATCATGCCGATCGCAGCAACGCGGCTCGAGTTATGGCTTGTGGCAACGATTGCTCCCGGGTCTGTCGAGAGTGTCGCTGCTTTAGATGACGTTCGGGCATGCCTTGATAACGATCTCGATACCCCAGGTGCAGTCGCAGCAATCGATCGCGCCGTCGAGCGGGGAGAAGGCGTCGCGTCAGCGGCTGAATTGCTTGGCGTCTTCCTCGTCGGTGACCCTCAACGCTGAGGCTGTAAGCGCCTCCAAAGTTCTTGACAGCCTCGGGTACGCTCGCCTGCATGTCTGACGAGATCACGATCACCCTTCCCGATGGCTCCGAGCGCTCAGTTCCCGCCGGCACCACCGTTGCTGGGCTCGCATCGTCCATTGGCTCTCGTCTAGCGAAAGCCGCGGTCATCGGGGCAGTGAACGGGACAGAGCGCGATCTTGTCTGGCCGCTCGAGCAGGGCGACGCCGTTTCAATCATTACCGAAACAGATGAACGGGGCCTCTTCACCATCCGCCACTCAACGGCCCACGTGCTTGCTCAGGCCGTCCTCGATCTCTTTCCCGGGGCAACCTTCGCCATCGGCCCTCCGATCGAAAACGGATTTTATTACGACTTCGAACTTCCCGATGGCGGGACTTTTACCCCAGATGATCTCGATCGTCTCGACGTCCGAATGCGCGAGATCATCAAAGAGAAGCAGCCGTTCATCCGCGATGAAATCGCTGAAGATGTGGCTCTCGAACTTTTCAGTGGGCATAAATACAAGTGCGAGATCATTCGGGGCGCGGCGGAAGATCCAATGTCAGCTACTGAGACTGGTCTTGTTCGCACGTACGAGAATCCGCCACGGTTTATCGATCTCTGCCGGGGCCCTCACGTTCCCGATACCGGCCGTCTTGGACATTTCAAACTCATGCGTGTTGCCGGCGCGTACTGGCGAGGCGACGAACGCAATCCGATGCTTCAACGCATCTACGGAACGGCGTGGGCATCGAAGAAAGATCTCGAGGCGTACTTGGTGCGTCTCGAAGAAGCAGCCGAACGCGACCATCGCAAACTCGCGACAGAACTTGACCTGTTGAGCTTCCCATCAGAACTCGGCGGAGGGCTGGCGGTGTGGCATCCGAAGGGCGCAATCGTTCGCAAACTCATGGAGGACTACAGCCGTGACCGCCATGAAAAGGGTGACTACCAATTTGTTGTGACCCCGCATCTCGCCAACGCCAATCTATTTGAAACCTCAGGGCATCTTGATTTCTATAAGGACGGGATGTACCCGCCCATGGAAATGGACAACGGTTCGTACTACCCAAAGCCGATGAATTGCCCGATGCACTGTCTTATCTATCGAAGCCGGCAGCGCAGCTATCGCGAACTTCCCCTTCGCCTTTTCGAACTTGGTACCGTGTACCGCTACGAACGGGCAGGAACGTTGCATGGGCTCATGCGAATTCGTGGCTTCACTCAAGACGACAGTCACATCTATTGCACCGAAGAAGAACTGCAGGACGAAATCGCATCGCTTCTTGATTTCGTCATGAGTGTCTTGCGCGCATTCGGCTTTACCGAGTTCACCGCCAACCTCAGTACGAAAGATCCCGACAAGCATGTCGGTAGCGACGAGATCTGGGACAAGGCCACAAACGCCCTTCAGGGTGCGCTTGAGAGATATGGTCTCGAGTATGCGGTCAAAGAAGGCGATGCTGCGTTCTATGGCCCGAAGATCGACATCGACATCAAGGACGCAATCGGACGTACGTGGCAGTTGAGCACTATCCAGTGTGACTTCAACCTTCCCGATCGATTCGACCTTGAATACGTTGCGGCCGACGGTTCGCGCAAGCGTCCGATCATGTTGCATCGGGCATTGTTCGGCTCGATTGAGCGTTTCTTTGGCGTTCTTCTCGAGCACTATGCCGGCGCATTTCCTGCCTGGCTCGCGCCCATTCAGGTTCGGATCCTTCCTGTCCGTGACGACCATGATGCTCATGCACGTCTTCTTGTCGCCAGTCTTCGGGCTCGCGGGTACCGCGCCGATATGGTCGAAGCCGATGAGCCGCTCGGGGGTCGAATCCGTAAAGCAAAACTCGAGAAACTGCCGTATGTGCTGGTGATCGGTGACGACGACGTCGCTCATTCAACCGTTGGCGTGAATCCGCGTGGGGGAGAGGTTGAGCGAAACGTTTCCTTTGAATCGTTCGTGGAACACCTTGCTGCTGATGTTGCCGGGCATTCCTGATTCATGACCGATTCGCCGCGTCTTGATCACCTGTGGGCCGGCTGGCGCCTTTCCTACATCACGTCAGTCACACAGCCCGAAGACACGTCATTGGATCCCGATGAGAACGGATCGTTATTTGAACGCGTGTTGGCACTTTCCGATGACGAGGGAATGATTGTGTTCCGCGGAGGGAAGTGTTCGGTTCTTTTGAACGCGTATCCCTACACAAGCGGTCACCTCCTAGTGGTTCCCAATCGCGCGGTTGCGGAACTTGAAGATCTCACTGACGAGGAACTCGAAGAGATGTCGCACCTTTCTCGCGACGCTGTCGTCGCGCTCAAGGGCGCGTATCGATGCGATGGTGTGAACGTTGGGTTGAACTTGGGTCGAGCTGCAGGAGCGGGGGTTCCGGATCATTTGCATACCCACGTTCTTCCTCGATGGGATGCCGACAGCAATTTCATGACTGCGGTGGCGTTGGCGCGGGTTCTTCCTGAACCACTCGATGCAACGCTTGAGAAGATTCGAACTGCCTGGCCTCAGTGAGCGTTCTCAGTTGCTCAATCACTCGCAAAAAGCGCGTCGATCCAAGAGCCCGAGGTGAGAGCTGGATCTGGTGCAAGCGGGTCACCGATGAAAGACGTCTACTCGGTAACGATTCCTCCAAACGGAACCGTGGTCTTTGAACAGGCCGGAGATCGCGTCATGCTGACTGGGCTCGCTTCACCACTGAAGAATGGCCAGAAGTTCGATCTCAATCTCGGATTCATGAACGCTGGCATCATCAAAGTCACAGTCACCGTCAAGGCTTCCTGATCGCCGGTGTGCGACCGTGGCCCTGCGAGGGCTACGGTCGGAGGCGATGTCTGAGATGAACGATCCCACTTCTCCCGGTTCGACAGCGCCGCTGAACGACGCTGATATTCGCGACGAGCTTCCCGAAGACCTCAACGCTGCGGGATTCGTCGGACCGTATCTGTTCCCCAACAACAACCGCCGCCGCATTCCGGCCTATTTGTACTGGGCGATCTCGGTAATTTGCTTAGTGATTTGGCTGCTGCGTCGCGGAAGCGATCCGGTTCTGATTAATCAAGGCGTCGTCATTGCCGCAATCGTTCTTGCGCTCATCGGTCTCTACAGTTTCGTTGCCGGATGGAATCTCAAGGTTGACGAAAGCGACGCGCTTGTCGCCGCCACCAAGCAGGTGGGGTTTCCTGTTGGTCACGCCTCCGCGCAAATGGGGTGGCGTGGACTTCTCAGCCGACCGACTTGGCGAATCCTGCTCTACAGCGCCGACGATCCTCCGGAAGCGCGTGGGCTCGTGCTCGTCGACGGCGTAGATGGGTCAGTTGTCGAGTGGTTTGTTGAAGACAACCCCGAGAACTGGGATGAACTCGATTCCTGATTCGAGCGAGTTGTTGTGAGTCGCTGGCGTCGCTAGTTAAGCGTTGCGAGTATGCGTTGGATCTCACGAAGGTTGTCTGCCCCGACTTGGACGGCTTCTCGGGCAATCGCGAGCGCAGTGGTTGTTCCACCACCAGCAACTGTTGCTGTCCGAGACCAGTCGGCTGACGGCATCGCCGCAATTGCATCGGCAAGTGAATTCGCAACGTCATCAACTTGGTCAAGAACCGACTCGAGCGTTTCGGTTGGATGCGATTCCCACGAACGGGCTGCACTCTCGGTAACCGCTGGATGCAACGTCGGGCACTCGGTCACACGGATGTCGTGAAGTGCCTTTTCGAGGAGCACCCAGGTTCCAAGACTGTTGATGGCAAGGTCGAGGGCAGAAACTCCTTGCGGGCCGATCTGGAACGCCTTTTCGGAAACCTGATCGTCGGTAATTGGGGCGAGGGCCGCCCGGTAACGCCGAGGCCAGGTCCGCATGGCGATGACCGCATCGGAAGGGGAGACCTGTGAAGAACCCTGTTCAGCCATAGGAAGCACGCTACCTGTGGAGGTGTTCCGAAGACCGAGAAGGCTCCCTGCTAGCGTTTCGTTGTTCGAACGGTGCCTTTCTGCCGCGCTCACAAGGCGAGAGAATGGCCCAAACTGCCGCTGCAACCCCTGCGCGGCGCTTGTTCTACTGGAGGTAGCCATGCTTGACGGACGCTGGCGGACCAATATCGAAAAGGCATTGAAACCGGTCGGGGCAAAGTTGCTCAAGATCGGATTTACTGCCGACCGCCTTACCGCTCTCGGTGTCGTGATGTCTGCGTGTGCTGCGGTGGCGATCGCTGCGGGATTCTTGCCGCTGGGTCTGCTTCTCCTTGTTCTGACTGGCCTGCCCGATGCTCTCGATGGTGCCGTTGCGAAAGCTGCCGGCACCGCCGGGCCCCGGGGGGCGTTTTTCGATTCAGTTGCCGATCGAGTGTCCGACACGATGCTCCTCGGTGGTGTTGCGTGGTATCTCGCTGACACTCACGGCGGGCTCATGCCGTTGTTGCCCATGGCAGTGCTCGGAGCGTCGCTGATTATTTCCTACGAACGGGCGAAGGCCGAGGCTCTCGGTTTTAACGCAAAGGGCGGCGTCATGGAACGCGCCGAACGAGTCATCCTTCTCGGACTTGGTCTTTTGTTCCCCGTACTCCTCATCCCCATCCTTTGGGTGATGTTGGTTCTCACGATTGTCACTGCCATCCAGAGATTCGCCAAGGTCTGGAGCCAGGCTTCGCAGGAGCGCCCCACCGTTGCACCGACACGTCGAGCCTCTCGTCGTCGTGCGGCTCGGGCGACTCGCGCTGGATCATCGCAGTGGCGGCAGAACCTCCAGGCGCGTCGACGCCGTTAGGCGCTCATGGCGCTCGATCCGGTCACCGCGGCCTATCGCGCGGGCGCAGCCTTCTCGCGGTCGGTTCCGCGACCACTTGCTGATCTCACCGCCAAAGGGTTGAGTCGCGCCGCGGCATCGGTGTCAAAAGAGCGGAGGATGTTGGTCGCCCGTCATCTTCATCGCGCTGATCCATCACTTGACGGCAAAGCGCTCGATAGGGCAGTCGATGAGACATTCGACAGTTACGCGCGCTACTGGATCGATTCTTTTCGTCTACCGCAATTAACTCCGGAACAAGTCGACTTCGGTTTTGCTTTTGAACAATTCGCCCATATTGCTGACGCACTGAAAGCCGGCAAGGGAGTGGTGGCGGTTATGCCGCACTTGGGCGGATGGGAGTGGGCCGCATTTTGGATGACGAAGGTGATGAAGATTCCCGTCACTGCGGTAGTCGAGTCGCTCGAACCTCCGGCCTTGTTTGAATTCTTCGTGGAGTTCCGTCGAGAAATCGGGCTGAACATCGTTCCGTTGGGGCCTGATGCAGGTCACGAGATTTTGAAGGCGTTGAACTCCAATCAGGTCGTGTGTTTACTTGCCGACCGCGACATCATCGGTGACGGCGTTGAGCTTGAGTTCTTTGGCGAAATCACGACGATTCCCGCTGGCCCCGCAACTCTCGCATTGCGCACTGGTGCTGCACTCATTCCGTGTGCTGTCTATTTCGAAGGCCGAACTGGTCATCACGCTGTGGTTGAACCACCGTTGGAAGTTGTTCGTGAAGGTCGACTTCGTGACGACGTTCGTCGAGTCACGATCGACTTGGCTGGTCGGCTCGAAGGTCTCATTCGCTATGCGCCGACGCAGTGGCATCTGCAACAACCGAATTGGCCGAGTGATTACGATGCGCTCGAAAAGTTGGGGAAACCCTATCCAAGACCAGATCGTGGACCATCTTCGCTCGCCGCACGCGGCAAGAACTGAAATGCGCATCGGCATTGTCTGCCCGTACAGCCTGACGCTTCCCGGTGGGGTGCAGGGGCAAGTTCTTTCTTTGGCGCGAGCGCTACGGACCCGCGGACATGATGTACGTGTTCTTGGTCCATGCGATGGCCCACCGCCCGATACCGGGGTCACTCCGCTCGGCGACAGCCTCCCCACTGCAGCAAACGGATCCGTTGCTCCTATTGCGCCTGATCCTTCTGCGCAGCTGCGGACAATCCGGGCTTTGCGTGACGAACGGTTCGACGTAGTCAATGTTCATGAACCGCTGGCCCCGGGTGTCTCGAATACCGCACTGTTGTTCAAGTCCCAGCCAATTGTTGGAACGTTCCACGCAGCGGGGGAGAGTGCCGCCTATCGCTGGTTAACTCCCGTGGTTCGCTGGCTTGCTCGCAAGATCGATGTGCGTTGTGCAGTTTCTACCGATGCGCGAGACATGGCAGTTCAAGCCGTCGGCGGTTCGTATGAATTGCTTTTCAACGGGGTTGACCTTTCTGCCTATGCCGGCGCACTCACCATGGCCCCGGAACCCCGAACAATTCTTTTCCTCGGTCGTCATGAGCCCCGCAAAGGACTTTCGGTCTTGCTCGACGCAATGGGAGAACTTCCTGCTGGAGTTCGGCTTGTCGTTGCCAGCGATGGTCCTGAAACAGAGGAACTACGACGTCGGGTTGCCGGCGACACCCGGATCGAGTGGTTAGGTCGAATCTCAGAGGCCGAGAAAATTCAACGCCTTCGAACCTCGGACGTCTTTTGTGCTCCGTCGCTGGGCGGTGAGTCATTCGGGGTGGTCCTTCTCGAAGCGATGGCGGCTCGTACGGCTGTTGACGCAAGCGATTTGCCCGGATATGCCAATGTCGCTCGTGCTGATCAAGATGCGGTCCTCGTCCCGCCCGGTGATTCGCATGCGCTTGCAGGGGCATTGCGCTCGGTTCTCGATGATTCATCGCTGCGTTCATCGCTGGTGTCTTCCGGTGCTGAACGTGCCCAGGGGTTCTCTATGGATTCTCTTGCTGAACGCTATGAAGCGATCTTCGAGCGAGTAGCAATCCGCCGGTAGTATCTCTTTGTCCTATTCCCTGAGCGAAGGTTTTGCGTGACCTCCACCCTCGAGCAATCGACGCCTCGTTCCGCTAGCTATGGGGCCGCTGCTGCGCTTCCGCTGGCACTAGCCGGACTCGTGCTCACCGCCGCTCTCGCAGTTGTTGGTGGTTTCATCGGACTTGTCGTTGGACTGGTTCTCACCGCTGTCGCTGTCGTTGTTCGGATGCGTACCTTCGCCGCTGGAATAGATGCTGCGATTATGGGGCAACTCGGCGCAACGCCAGCCGTCGGACCAGACGCTGCAGGGTTGCGTAATTTAGCGGAAGGGCTTTCGGCGACCGCCGGCGTTCCTCTTCCCGAGCTTTTTGTCCTCGAAACTCCTTCGGTGAACTTGCTGGTGGTCGGTACCGATTCTGAACATGCAGCGATCGTTGCAACTTCGGGATTGTTAAGTCAGCTGAGTCGGGTCGAACTCGAAGGCGTTGTAGCTCGCGCGTTTGTTCAATTGCGGCAAGGCGACGTGTTTTCCGCCACGATGAGCGTGCGACTTGAATCTGCGCCGGCCACGCGCTTCTTTGCGGCTCTCCTTGGGCATCGTTCAAATCTCAATGACCCTGATCGCGATGTATTGGTCGATCGTGCTGCGGTCATGCTCACTCGTTATCCGCCGGGTCTTGTCGGAGCTCTAGGTGCATGTCTCCGTGTCGGAGCGATGGTGTCGGCGGGTTCGCCCTCGCTTCGTCGTCTCTGGCTCGTTGACCCGATCACTGTCAATGTCGATGCCCTCACCCACCGTATGGAAGCGCTCCGATTGTTATGACGAGAAAAAAACTGGCACTGATTATTGGCGGCGCAGTAGCGGCGTTGCTTGTTGTCGGTGGGGCGGTGTTCGCACTCACACGATCGGATTCAACGAAGACGGCTGAATCCGAGCCGACGGTCTCAACAACCACGACAACCGCGCCCGACGCAATCTCGAAGAAGCCTGCAATGAACGACCAAGTGCAAGACACTGTCGCAGACGAGGGAATGGACACACCTGCAAACATATTCAAATACAAACCTACACACCCAACTTCGGCGCTGACC
>JAEMTX010000159.1 GCA_016462055.1 Acidimicrobiia bacterium
GGGGTTCTTAGCCGGTCGAAAGTTCAGTTAGATCAAACGGAAGTTTTGGGCACGACCGTTAGTCACGTTTGCGGATAGCGAGACCCTTCAGGAAAATTGCCGTATAACGGGCGTTCCCCATGTGTGACCGCGTCAACAAGCAAGTCACCTCCGACGAATGCGCCCTTCCATGAACTACCTCGACCACCGAAGACCTCTTCACGATCCCCGCGAGATCGTGGTTTGTTTATTCCGACCTTGAAAGCCTGAAGATCTTCCTTTATGCGTTCTGCAAAATTGAGGTCATCTGTGGCGAGTGACGCAACAAGTGATCCGTTTGATGCATTCATTGCTGCAATCAGTTCGGCCTCAGTGTCCACAACCACGATTGAGTCGAGTGGACCAAAAGGTTCTGAGTGATGCAAAGCCCAACCAGATGGCGGAGACAGAACACAGGCCGGAGCAACATAAGCAGATGTGTCTTGACCCTCGATGAAACGACCACGTTCAACATGATCTCGCAACAGTGGAATTCCGCCAGTCTTCACAGCCTCGTCAAAAAGAGCACGCAAGGACTCTGCTTTTGAGCGCTGTATAACCGGACCAAAGCTGAGTTCTGGTAGAGGATCACTGTCATTTTCGACGGCACATGGGTGTCCAAAAGTCAAGGAATTGACTACTGGAAAGTACATTTCCAGAAATGCCGGTAGAAGATCTCGCTGTATTACATAACGCGGATACGCCGTGCAGCGCTGCTTGGCGTATTCAAAGCCTTTCTTCAAATGGACTGCAAGATCATCCCATTGCGAATAGTTCCAAATACCCCACGCATTTAGACCTTCTTGCTCAAGAATATGACGTCTCCGAAAGTCGGCAAGTGTGGTCGCCACCTTGCGACCATTTGATCGCCCGCCAACAAATGCAAGAGCTCCAAGCTCTGGAGATGAAATTAGGGCGTCGCTGAGAGCAGCACCCGAACCTGACACAAGAGTCACGGGCAGACCTGCACGAGCCATACATACGTGAGCAAGTGTTAGAGCGTGAAACCCACCTTGCGTGGGTGTCTTTGCAATGACTGCGTTTCCAGCAAGCATCTGGACAAGCTCGGCATGCACCAAGACGCTTAGGGGATAATTCCACGATGCAATGTTTGACACGGGGCCGTCAAGAGGAGTTCGGTTTTCCATCTGACGATCAATTTGAGTGAGATACCACTCCACCCCATCAATACAACGGTCTACGTCTGCACACGCCGTACTCCACGGCTTTCCTATCTCCCACATCAAAAGAAGAGCAACGGTGTCTCGGAATTCGCGCAGCAAACGAAGTGACTCAGCAACTCGACTCTTGCGTTCATCCAATGAAACTTTTGACCATTCTTTGTCCTGACGCACTGCGCCTGACATCGCATCAAATGCCTGCTCACCAGTGAGCAGAGGTGGTCCAGGAATTAAAGTCCCGTCCAGCGGTGAGGCATGAGGTGAGGTATCGCCAATTTTTAACCAATCACCGTTGACCAGATTACAAATTCGATCTGATTCGAAAGCTTCTGGCGCAATTGACTGAGCGCGAGAAAATACATCGCTCCACGCTGTACCTGTTTTAATTGTCAGTCCCATGACTGAACCCTACGGGTCATGGACAAGTCCACTGGGGTCGAGGACAGTTATGCATTCACTCGGTGTTTCGGCGCCTGACCCCGACCCGGCGCAGGTTGCGATCCGGGATGCGCACGAGGCGGCGATCCGTCACGGGCAACCGTCCTATCTGGATCCCGACACCGGTTACGTCGTGTTAACGGCGCCCACCCTGCTCGCCAGAGGCGACTGCTGCGGCAACGGCTGCCGGCACTGCCCGTGGCCCGAAGAGGAGTAGCGCTGCGTCGCACTTCCTCACCATGATTGGGTTCGCTCGGCAAGGTGAAAGGACCCGCTGAGATACGCCGAGTCTTTGGCGTGAGAGTCACTCCATAACATGTTGACCAGGGTAAAAATCTCGGGCACTTCGTCCCATATATTTACGAGCATGCGCATAGTTTCCTTTCTCCCTTCAACAACCGAGATTGTGTGTGAGCTCGGTCTCAGCGAGCAGCTTTTCGGTGTAACCATCGAGTGCAATTGGCCTGAGGGAGTGCGCGATGGGCGTGAGATCGTCGTGGGGACCTTCACTGACCCATCGATGTCCCCGGGCGAAATCGATGCCATCGTGCGTCAACGAGTAGCCGAAGGCCTTGACCTCTACACGCTGGATGATGAGGCTCTCGGGCGCTGTGCCCCGGATCTGATTCTCAGCCAAGATCTATGTCGGGTCTGTGCAGTTGCGAGCGGTGACGTCGAAGCCGCGGTTGCCCGTCTGAACTGCTCGGCTGATGTGTTGCAAATCGATCCCCAGACGCTTGATGAAGTGATCCACTCGGTCGAGACCATTGCCGATGCCGCGGGAGTGACCTCTCGGGGTCGCGAATACACCGCCGCACTTCGCACACGACTAGACACGATTGCGCAACGAGTAGCGGGCCAGCCGCGTCCCAACGTCTTTGTCCTTGAGTGGGTCGACCCCCCTTTCTGCGCTGGCCACTGGGTTCCTGACATCGTGGAGCAAGCCGGCGGCAACGCAGTTCTTGCACGACCAGGCGAACGCTCGGTCGGGGTCACGTGGCAGGAAATCGCCGACGCGGAGCCCGAATTCGTGATCGTGGCTCCTTGCGGTTACAACCTCGATCAGGCTGAAGCCCAAGCACACAGTGTGCTCTCTGACTTGCCGCCAAGTACTCAGGTGTGGGCCATAGATGCCGACGCCGTAATGGTTCGGCCAGGTCCGCGCTTGATAGAAGGCGTTGAGGCGTTAGCGGCAGTACTGCATGGAGTTGCAACGCCGCCGGCACATCTCGTGCGACAAATTCGGTAGAGGTTGGCTGTCCCGGCCCCATGGAAGCCGCACAGTTATTGATGACGGCCAACGCTTCGTGCTCGGCCGTTGGGCAGAGTCATCTTCTGCTGGTGGTGCATCGACTCGGAGTCTTCACGTAGGCCGAGTAGGCGACTGAATGAATCGCCTACTCGGCAACGGCGCGAACAGCATGAGTGCTATCTTTTGCCATGGTTAAAATGAAACGCTTCGTGGCACCAGTTGTTGTTTCGGCGGTGTCGATCATAGTGTTGGCAATGAGTTTTGCCCGCTTATAGCGGGGTCGAGTTATTTCTCGTCTTTGAGGTTGTCAATGCCATTGCCAATGGCCATGAACGTCGGCGCCCAGAGACCGACAAAGATTCCGAACCGCTCACCGTGGGCCATGTCCATGTCAGATCCTGTTCCACCTTGGGTGAACCAGATGGCGATGCTGACAATTACTGACAAGAACCCAAGCGCATAGGACAGGTTTGCGCTGTAGCCCAAAGATTTCAATTTTCTTAACATTATGAAACTCGCTATCTGTAGAAACGACGTCGGTTTTACTCCAGTGGATCTTAAGCGTTTTCCAAGATTTTTCTGGGATACCAAGACGTTCTTGGCGCCGGCAGTGTCATCTTCAGCTGGTCGTGCATCGACTCAGAGTCTTCGTGTCGTCCGAACAGACGACCGAATGAATCGCCCATTCCGGAAACTCTTGAAGGCCAATTGGCCCTTGTAAGAGTGCCGCCGATCACCTAAAGTGTACCGGAATACCGGAACATTAGAATATCGGGACAAAAAGGAGAAATCGGGTGAGTGTTGCAGGGTCATTGCTTAGACAGGCCCGTCTGGCCGAAGGTGTTTCCTGCCGCGGCCTTGCTCGCCGAGCCGAAACCGTTCCCTCTCGCATCTCGGAAATTGAGCGGGCGGTTCATGATCCGGGAGTGGCCACGCTCGAGCATTCGTTAGGAGCGCTTGGCTGGCAGCTGACTGCAGTTCCTACTCGCCACCCCACGGCAGCTGCGGTCGCGTTGGCAATTCGCGACTCGGCGGTGCCAGGTATCGCTGCGAGTGACACCGACTCCGCGTTCAGGGCGCTGATTTCGCTCGCCGATGGTCTTTCCGCTTCCGATGCATCGAGCCGTGTCGTTCTCTGCTTCGCCGCTCCTCCACTGACAGGAGACGAGCGCATCGATGCAGCTATCGCTGCGATAGTCGAGCACTTCCTCGAAGTTCGCGGGTTGCTTCCGGAGTGGCTGAATGTAACCGAGCGCGTACTTGACGAACCGTGGATTCCCGATCCTTATGCCAGCGTCACCATTGCCGACGAAACGCCGCCAGCCTTTCGGCGTAGGGGAGTATTTCTCGCGCACCGCGAACTCGGAAGCGTCTGATGGACGTCACCTTTGACCGAGATGCAATCATCGCTGCGCTTACAGAACTTGCCGATGAATTGGTTCGATCTGGAACGCAGATTCAAATCAGGGTGGTAGGTGGCGCCGCCATTTCGGTGGCATTCGATCGAGAAACCACGACGACCGACGTTGACGCGATGTACGGAGCAAACCCTGATGTTGAGAATGCAGCGCGAACAATCGCCTACCGAAATGGGTGGCCGGAAAACTGGTTGAACGACAACGTCAAGCAGTTCGCGTCCCACTTCGATACA
>JAEMTX010000160.1:0-674 GCA_016462055.1 Acidimicrobiia bacterium
GAGCAACACGGCACGACCTTCTTCGGAGGAAATGTTGAGGCCGATGCAGCGCTTCCCGCGATTGACGATTTCCCACAAGAACGCAACATCAATACGTTTCGGCGGAAGACCAGCGACCGGTGTGCCACGCATGGGGTCGGCGATGTCTGGTGGAACGACTTTGATGACATCGGCACCCCAATCAGCAAGGACTGCCGCTGCCGAAGGCGCAAACGCGTACATCGAAAGTTCGACAACTTTGATTCCTTCAAGAAGGTCGTAGGCCATTGTGGTCTCCTAGGGTGCGGCGTAGAGCGACGCGGGTTTGTTAGACCCCGAACACACGACGGAAATTGGAATTGGCGATCTTCATCGCGATGTGATCTGGAACATTGGCCACAAGCTTTTCGAGGTACGTGCGGTTGTTGGGCCAGAGGCCATCACCATGCGGATAGTCGCTCTCGAATAGCAGATTGTCGATGGGAAGGTGATCAAGGATTGACGCAACGAAGTGCTCGTCGACTATGCAGACGTATATCTGTTCCGCCAAGACTTGTGATGGTGGGCGACTTGCCTTTTCGTGCAGCCGTCCAAGTGCGGGGTCGGCGTCGAGTCGACCGTCGTACCAGCCTTTATCCGCTCGTTCAACGATGTAGGGGATCCAACCTGCACCACCTTCGGACAACACAATCTTG
>JAEMTX010000160.1:684-3671 GCA_016462055.1 Acidimicrobiia bacterium
GTGCCGAGCATCCAGTCGGCAGCAGCCATCATTGAATTAAGGCCAAGCAATGTCGTAAGCACCGTCGTCGGCGCGTCGGGAGACGTCGTGACGAGTTTTGAGGAACTGCCGATATGAGTGCACAACGGAATGCCGGTCTCTTGTGCGATAGCAAGAATGGGATCCCAATGAGTCGTGTGAACGGATGGTAGGCCAAAAACAGTTGGATTCTCTGAAAACGCGATTGCCGTCGCTCCCATTGCCGCAACGCGTTCAAACTCCTTAACTGCTTCGTCGATGTTATTGAGCGGAAGAATTGCGGCACCAAACAACCGGTCAGGTGCATAGCCACACCATTCTTCAAGCAGGTAATCGTTGTACGCCTTGAGGCATACCAACGCGAGTTCGGGATCATCGATATCGAGATAAAACCGATGGCCAGCAAAGCGCGCGTAATTGGGGAAACACAGTTGACCCCAGACCCCATCAATGTCCATATCGGCAATTCGTTCTTTGGGGTTATAACAACCAGGACGGATCTCGTCGTAACGAGCAGTGCCCGGAGCCGGTGGATACCCCATTTCCGAAAAGCCCTCGAGAGGTCGGCACGAACCCATTGTGAGGAAGTACAAGCGATCCTCGTAGGTCCACGCTTCGCGTCCGTCGATTTCGATGATCTTTGGCGCTCGATCGCGATAGGCAGCCGGAACGCGATCGGTCCAGATATGTGCTGGCTCGATGAGGTGGTCGTCGGCTGAATACACCTTGGTGTTTGCGGGGAGCATTACTTCTCCTTTGAAAGTGGATCGTGCGTTAGGGAAAGTAGATGGAGTGAATGGTTGTGACGGCTATCAGCGCGGAGCTCCAAGGAGCAGTGCGGAACTGAATTGTTCAGCACCGCTGGTGACTGCTGCGATTTGGGGTGTGCGAGGAACTTGGCGTTCTGCAGCTTCACCACGAAGTTGCAGGCAGGCTTCGTGGAACGACCCAAAACCATGGAGACGTCCCGCCGAGAGCTGACCGCCGTTCGTGCTCACGGGGATTTCGCCGTTGAGCGAAATTCGCGCGCCGCCTTCGAGTAAAGCGCCGGCCTCGAACTTGGCGCATAGCCCGAGGGCTTCGATCCACTCGACGGCGTAAATCGTGAATCCGTCGTAGATCTCGGCGATGTCGATGTCAGGTGGTCGCAAGTCAGTACGCGACCACATCATCGAACAGGATTCGTTGACGCCGGCTGCAGAACCGATTGCTTGAAACGACACAGCGCGAGACGAGTCGGTTGTTCCAGCTTGCGAAACGATGACCGCAACAGAACCATCAACCGGAACGTCGCAATCGAACAAGCAAAGCGGATCGGAGATCATTCGAGAATCGAGGTAATCATCGACGGTCATGGGATCTCGATGTATCGCGTTCGGGTTCAGTGCGGCATTTGCGCGCGACACCAAAGCGAGTTGCGCAAATTGTTCGCGTGTTGCCCCTGATTCGGTCATGTACCGCTGCATTCGAAGCGCACCGTGACTCGGATACCCGATGCCATACGGAGCCGTCCACTGATCGAGCTCACGACCGAACGGAAGAATTTTGCCGTTAGCAGCTTTGTTCAATGCAGCCGAACGGCCGCCGAGGTATTGCTGAGCAGTCGATTCCCAAACGGTGCGAAAACACAAAACGTGATTTGCGAGTCCTGCATGCACTGCAAGCATCGCGTCGATTACTGCACCCAGTTGACCTGGACGTTCTCCGCCACCGGAGTGCCATTTGGTACGCAAGCCCAACATCGAGCGCACATCATCACAACCTGCACCAGTTATGCCGGGCGTGGACCACATCGCTCCGGGATAGGTGGAAATGCCATCAATGTCATCGGTGGTGAGTCCGGCATCAAAGATGGCCTCGAGCGCCGCTTCCGTTGTGAGGAGCCACGGGTCGAGTTCAAGCCTGCGGCCGACCTGCGACATGCCAATGCCGGAGACAACAGCACTCGCTTCGAAGTGTGTGCTCATGGAGTCACCGGACGAAAGAGCGGGATGAACGTGTCGCCGCTGATGGCAAAGCACACGTCAACTGGCATACCAATTGAAACCGCATGGATCTCACAGTCGATAAGTGCGGTCATGAGAACGACGTCGGCATCGTCGAGTGCGACTTCTGCGATGACATACGGCGGTTCAATTGTTGGCGACCATTGGTAGCGGTTCACTGTGTAGGAGAAAACCGTTCCGGTGCCGGCGACTGCGGTGGAAGAGATGGAACGTGATTGACATGAGCGGCAAACTGGCTGTGGTGGGTGCATCCATTGGCCGCAGTCATCGCATTGGGCAATTCGAAGTACTCCGTCATGTCCGCTTGTCCAGAATTCTTTTGTGCGAGGCGTGAGCGGAGGTTCGGGACGCAGAAATCCTTCGTTTACGATGGAGTGAGTCGACATCAGCGCACCGCCAGTTGGGGAACAACCTCGCGCAGAAGTCGTTCTGCGATTGCGACGGTATCGTCGCCGAGTGGTACGAGAACCAAGTGTCCGGCGCCGGCGTCGCAGAAGGCTTGGAGCTTTGCCGTGACTGTTTCGAAGGTGCCGACGCACGCGACCCGATCAAGAAATTTCTCGTAGTCAGAGCGATACGTCGTGCCAAAAAACGTAAGCGCATGGTTTCGCGCAACCGCAGCGTCGTCGTCGACAGCGACAAAGAGGTACGCAGACCACAGGAAATCATCGAGCTTGCGATCGAGGAGGTTTGCTTCGTTGCGAATGACTTCAACAGACTCGGCATAGCGTTCAGCCGAATAGAGATAGGGCATCCAGCCGTCGCCCAATCGAGCCGCTCTTCGCATCGCTACTGGTTTGCGTCCAGTGATGAAAAGCGGCGGCCCGCCTGCTTGCAGCGGAGCTGGGTGGATTCGAACCTCCTTGAACCTGTAGTGGCGGCCTTTGTGCGAAACAGGTTCAGCCGACCAGAACGCTCGCAAGAGCGAAAGCGATTCATCAGTGCGGGCGCCGCGCTCTTGTA
>JAEMTX010000160.1:3681-4492 GCA_016462055.1 Acidimicrobiia bacterium
ACCCACACCGACGCCGATAGCGAGTCGGCCGCTTGAAGCGCGATCGAGATCTGCCAGTTGTTTGGCGAGGAGCGCCGGTGGGTAGAGCGGAAGGATGAGTGCGGCAGTTCCGATAACGGCGGTTGATGTCTGTTCAACGAGCCGAGCGAGCCACGTGACAACCTCGGGAGAAGAATTTGGTGATGCAACATGCCCGCCTACCCAAAACGATGTGGCGCCTGCATCCTCAAGACGTTGTATCTCACTACGAGATCTAGGAGCGATGATTCCGATCGAAGGCTTGCTATTCAAGGGCCGCAAGACTGAACGCGGATACGGGGTCATCGAAGTCGATCCGGTCGTTGTCCGCCTAGAGATTGTGTTGCTCGAGTGCTGGCATCGAGTACGAGGCGCCCTAGCGCCATCGCTTCATCGGTGGTGAGTTCGCGATCGGGGCCCATTGCCATAATTGAAGAGACGACATGACCGGCTGCATCGAAAACTGGTGAGGACAACTGCGTGACTCGAATTGGACCAGTGGGTGTGAGTTCTGCGGTCAGGTAGTCGGAATGCGCTATTTCTCCAAGTATTTCATTGATTTGCTCTTGTGCGGTCGGATCGTCGCCGATTCGTTCGAGTGCTGCGGCGAAACGCAATTGTGGATCGCTCGGAACGGTGATGGAAAAGCCGCGTTCGCGGACTGCTTCAAGAGCAATGCGGTAACGAGAAACTTCTGCATCGTCGAGCGCAGGTCGAGCTCGATGCAACCAGTTCGTGATTTCTTCGTCGGTTGACCACGCAATGAATGACGCACCGAAAGGCGGAATGAGCC
>JAEMTX010000161.1 GCA_016462055.1 Acidimicrobiia bacterium
CGGTCGCGGTCGAAGGGTCGAGACATGTTGTCGGAAGACATCGCGGTCATGTTGGTGAAGCCAGCGATACAGGTTGGGGTCATTACTGCTTCAGACGAACCGGTGACCATGGCATCGCATAGACCCGACACGATGAGCCGGTAGGCATTGCCGATTGACTGTGTGCCCGCGGCGCAGGCGGTGCAGGTGTTCTCGCATGGGCCCTGCCAGCCGTACTTCATGGAAATTGCCGCTGATGCCGCATTGGCCATGAGCATGGGGACCATGAACGGGCTGACGCGACGTGCACCTTTGTGCTCGTTGACAAGCACGTTCTCTTCAAGCGTTGTGAGTCCACCGATGCCAGTGCCGATCCACACACCCTTGCGAGTGGGATCGCCACCGATCTCGCCGGCCATGGTCATGGCTTCATCGGCTGCTGCGAGTGCGAACTGCGCGAAGCGGTCGGTGCGACGCGCTTCTTTCGGGTTAGCGAAGTAGGGCTCGGGATCGAAGTTCTCAATGCGGCGAAGCCCTTCGGGCGGTGCCGACAACAATCCCTGCCAATAGGCCTCGGTGCCGATGCCACATGGGCTGACGACGCCGATGCCTGTGATCGCGACCCGACGCTTGGTACTCACCGCTTCGACATCACCAGTTCGTAGGCTTCGCCAACAGTCGTGATGTTCTCGAGTTCAGACTCGTCAACGGTGACGTCGAACTCTTCTTCAAGCTTCATGACCAGTTCGACAAGATCGAGGCTGTCGGCATCGAGGTCTTCGGAGAACTTGGCTTCCATCGTCACCTGATCGGCTGAGACGGCGAGGATCTCAACAGCACAGGCCTTGAACTTTTCGAAATCGTCACTCATGGGGGCTCCTTGGTATTCGGTGCGACAAACCTAGTCGGGGGTCGCAGTGGTTTTGGTGCTGCTTGGGACTTAGCCGCCCATGCCGAGACCGCCATCGACGGGCAGGACTGCACCCGTGATGTAACCGGCCTCGTCAGATGCGAGGAAGGAAACGGCGGCGGCGATTTCATCGGGTTGACCCATTCGGCCAAGGGGTACGGCGCCGGTTATGGACTCACGCATCGCGTCATCAACGGCAGCGAACATGTCGGTGGCAATGGGGCCAGGGGCAACGACATTCACTGTGACATTGCGTGAGGCAAATTCGCGGGCCAGTGAACGAGCCAGCCCGATGAGTCCAGCCTTGGACGCGGCGTAGTTGGCCTGACCGGCCTGACCAATTGATCCGACCACGGAGCCGACGAAGATGATTCGGCCCCAGCGAGCGCGCATCATCTTTGGGACGGCTCTTCGGGCGGCTCTGAATCCGCCAACAAGATTGGCGTCGAGGACATCGGAGAAATCTTCGTCGGTCATGCGCAAGACGAGTTTGTCAATGGTCATGCCCGCGTTCGACACGAGAATTTCGACAGACCCAAGTTTCTCTTCAATGTCAGTGAACGCCGCTTCGACCTGTTCGGTGTTGGTGACGTCACACTGCACGCAATAAAGGTCGATGGCGTCAGCCGGTGCTTCACCGCGGTACGTGATAGCGACCTTATGACCAGCAGCAGCGAAGGCTTTTGCGCAGGCCAGACCAATGCCGCGATTACCGCCAGTTACGAGAACGACTCGACTCATTTGTTTCCCTCCGGGAGGTGGCCCGTCCAACGAATGACGGCGCTGGCCCAACTCATCCCTGCGCCGAATCCCACAAGGAGAACGTTGTCGTCGCGTTTCACGCGTCCGTTTTCGAGTGCATCGACTAATGCAAGAGGGATTGAAGCCGATGAGGTATTGCCCGTTCGGTGGAGAACCATCGCAACGCGATCCATTGGCATCCCGAGTTTCGAACAAGCGGTTTCGATAATGCGAATATTTGCTTGATGGGGGACGACCAATGCAATGTCATCAGCGGTGAGATTCGCGGAAGCCATAGAAATCTTCGCGGAGTCGACCATGACCGTGACTGCTTTGCGGAACACCTCTTTACCCACCATGTTCATGTAGCCACCGATGGGCGCATCAAGGAGTTTGCGGGCAGTTCCGTCCGAGCCGAGGTCGAACGATACGAGTTGTCCTTCGCCCTCGACTGCTTCAAGCACAACTGCTCCTGCGCCGTTACCAAACAAAATCGCGGTGTTGCGGTCGTCTTGGTCGGTCAGTCTGGCCAACGTCTCGGAGCCGACGAGCAAAATTCGCTTGAGGCCCATGGCGATAAGTCCGTGTGCCTGCACAAGCCCGTAAACGAAACCTGAGCACGCGGCATTGACGTCGCAGGCGCCGCCGTTGATTCCCAGTTCTTCTTGGACCTGCGAGGCGGTCGAAGGAATCTGATAATCCGGTGTGGTTGTAGCAAGAAGGATGAAGTCGATGTCGGCGCCGGTGAGGCCTGCCATGTTGAGTGCATTGCGACCTGCTTCGACGGCAAGTCCTGCGGTGGTGCCGCCATGACGCCGTTCACGAATGCCGGTCCGCTCGCTGATCCATTCGTCGGTGGTGTCGAGCCGCGCTTCGAAGTCGGCGTTTGTGACAACGAGGTCGGGAAGTGCTGTGCCCCATCCGATGATTGTTGCGCCGCGTTGGGTCGAAGTGTTCATCGGATCCTCATGGTGATGGCGATCACGCGGTGCGCAACCAAGCAATGGGTTGACTCGTTGTCACTCGCTCGCCGTCAACGGCGAGCACGCCAACAAGGATGCCCGCAAATGGCGAACGAACCTCGTGGTCGCCAACCATGCCGAGCACTGTGCCCGGGGTGAGTTCGAAACCTGGTGCAAGCTTTGCGGCAGGGGCGAAGACGCCGGCTGCCGGACTCACCACCATGCGCTCGGTGGCGAAGAGGTGTTCCCCTTCGTGGACCGCGACACTTTCCGAAGGTGACGCGAGGGCAGTGAGGAGTTTGTCGAGATCATCAGGCGTTGACACCGACAGGGTGGTGGTTCCCGTGACAGTGCGTTTGGCCATGCCGGTGAGGACGTTCCCAGGGCCAAGTTCGACAAAGACGGTGGCCCCGTTGTCGCCAAGGTTGTGCAAAATCTGGCGCCAGCGGACAGGGCTGCATAGCTGTGCATTTAGAAGTTCGGTCCATTCAGCGCCGATATGCGCACGCGCATCGACATTTGCATAGACAGGAAGGTCAGCTTCGCGAAGGTCAGCTGTTCCAATAGCGCGGCGGAGACGGTCGCGAGCCGGAGTCATGAATGGCGTATGAAACGCGCCGCTCACGGCCATAGACATGACTTTCTTTGCGCCGAGTTCTTTGGCGATTTCCGACGCTCGAGCAATCGCATCGGGATCGCCGGCGATAACAACCTGGCCGGGAGCATTGTAGTTAGCGACCCAGACATCGCCGTCGACGCGAGCGCAGGCGGCCTCCACGTCGTCGTCGTCAAGACCCAGAACTGCAGCCATTGTTCCGACGCGCGCCGTGGTGGCCTCGAGCATGGCCGCACCGCGTTCGGCGACAAGTGTGAGACCTTCGTCGAAGGCGAGCGCTCCTGAAGCGACAAGAGCGGTGTACTCGCCAAGACTGTGCCCAGCCGCCGCAGCCGGTTCGACGCCAAGGCGTTCAACGGCATCAAGAACAATCAAGCTTGTGAGGAACGTCGACAGTTGGGCATTGTCGGTTCGCGTGAGTTCCTCGGCTTCGGTGTGCAGGAGGAGATGTTCGAGGTCACGGTTGAGGACGCTCGATGCTTCGGCGACCAATTCCCATGACGGGTGGTCTCGCCACACGTCTCCCATGCCGGGCTTCTGGGATCCCTGGCCGGGGAAAGTGAAGACGATCATCGTGGCGGTGGCGGCTTTCGCTGGTGGGACAGGGGCGGTAGTGCTCCGACCCGGAGGCGGTCACTTCGGTTTCATTTTCCCTTGACCAACGGGGCCGAGAGGGGATCTTGTGCGGCGGGAGGGACTCGAACCCTCAAGCCCCGAAGGGCAGCGGGGTTTGAGCCCGCCCTGTATGCCAATTCCAGCACCGCCGCAGTGGTGCGAGCACCACGCTACCAACTGTCCGGAGCCCCTTTTTGCTCTCCGTCCTTCGGGCTCCTGTGTCTGGCTGCCGCTCCGGTCCTACACTTCGCCGCCATGACCCGGGCCATGTTGGAGAAGCGGCTCATCGAGATTGGTGCGCAGCTTCGGGACCTTCGCAACGAATTGGCCGTCGTCGATGAACAATTCGCTCATTTCGCCGATGAGGCCGATGACGCTCGTCTTCGATCGCTGGTCTCTGAGACGCCACTCGCCGAGCGCGAGCACCGGGTCGCCGCTCGTCATGCCAACGCGATGGGTCGCCACCGCGATGAAGTCGTCACCGATATCGGACGTCTTGAGCAGCAGCAGGACGAATTGCTCGACCGGCTCAACGACGTCATCTCCTGAGCCGGTACGATCCCAACATGGTCCGTACTTGGTCGGACCTCCACTCTCAAGGGGCTGCAACGTTGCCGACCCGTGTCGTTATCGCCGAAGACGAGGCGATCATCCGACTCGACCTGAA
>JAEMTX010000162.1 GCA_016462055.1 Acidimicrobiia bacterium
AGAACCACGACAGCGACAGCAGACGTGAGGAGAAGCGCTTCATCGAGACCAGAGAGAACTTGGTCGACAATCACAGTCGCCGATGCCACCCCGAGCACCCCACCAGCGATTTGATCAATCGCTTCATCGCGTCCATTCGATGCCACGAGCAGGACGATGCCCGCTCCGAGCAACGCCCCTATTGCACACGCAATAACCGCGAAGGTGCGTCGACGAGCTGCGAGAAGTCCGGTGATCGCCGCGATCAGAGCGAAGGCTGGGAAGACGATTGTCCCGACTCGTAACGCATGCACCCCCGTTTGCAATCGCTCAATACCAGGAGCATCGATCAACGGAAGCCGCAAGGAAAGACCCTGAAAATTGGCATTGTCAAGAACATAAATGCCGTTCGAATTGAGTTGCTTCCTGATCTCGGCAAGAGATGTTCCGAGGTCCAACGACAAGCCCTGTGAATCGATACTGACGAAACGATCATCTCCGTCAACGGCGTGTACAAACTCGTCGTGAGTGGCGCGAACCGCTGATTCCCAAACCGAAATGAATGCATCGGTCTGTACGACCTGAACTGTTGCCAATGCAACGAGTTCCGTCACCTGGTCTGTAACAGTTCCCGAGAACCCGCCCAATGGTCCGGGCAACACGTAGGACACCAAATCATCTACACCCACAAAATTGACGATCTGAATTGCGAGAGCTGACGCAACGTCTTGCTGGACGGCCGGATTATTCACAATCGCCTTACTCGTGGCGACCCATGTGTCTTGATCGAGAATCGCATGTTGCGTCCAGAACGATGCAACACCAAATGTGGCGGAGAGCCCTGCGAGAAACAAAAGGACAGTGCCGATCGCCGTTCTCTTGCGCTTCGAACGAGATGCGGGTGCAGTGCCACCGGAGACCGTTGTCCGTGAGGTGGGTTGCAGAGTTGAGGTTGGAGGGATCGTCTGCGTCGTCGGTGGCTGCGCGGGCGGTTGCGTCGGCGGGGATTCCGGCCAGGACATTTCAGGAAATTCCTGCAAAGAGGTCGGTTTCAGGCACGCTGGTCTCGACTCGCGAATGAGCGAGGATGTAGTCCTCAAACGGGTGAACAGTTCTTGCGATTTCACGAGGAAGCCCAAACCAAAACGCTGACTCAGGATCGACCTGCGTGGCATGCGCAAGAAGCGCCTCGAGCCGGACATCGAACCATGGCTCAATGTCTATCGATGTCGTAACGCGATCGTCTTGACTTGGTCGGGTGAACCAGTCGTCAGAGAATGGCGATTCGAGGCCAAGCTCAACAAACTTCGCATGGGTTGCTTCAACTCGCGCTCGTGACCACACTGAGTAATACATCTTGAGCGGCGTGAATGGTTCGCCGAGGTCCGGCCGATAGGTGTGATCTCCAGCGAGATCAAAGGCAGGAAGCGAAATATCGTGCACCCGTAAATGGTCGGGATGCGGATAACCCTGTTGATCGTCTCCGTAGGTGAGGATCACCTGAGGCTGTTCACGACGAATAATTTTCACCAAACGGGCCACCGCCTCATCGAGATCGGCATTTGCGAAAGCGTCGGGCCGGGCATTGGCTTCTGAGTCGGGCATGCCTGAATCGCGGTAACCCAGGAGAACTAGTTCGTCGTAACCGATGAGCGCCGAGGCCGCTTCGAGTTCACGCTTTCGAACAGCAGCAAGATCGGCCCTGACCTCCGGACGATCCATCGCAGGATTAAGGATGTCCCCCTCTTCACCGCCGGTACAGGTCACGAGTACAGCGCGAACGCCTTCGGTCTTGTATTTCGCGACAGTCGACGCACCTTTCGATGCCTCGTCGTCGGGATGAGCGTGAATTGAGAGCAGGCAGCGGTCAGCCATCGCCGCACGCTACCGGTCATGGCCCGGGGCGACACCTCGCCTGCGCCTGAGACGCGTAGTCTCACTTCGATGAATGGGACCTCAACGACCGGATATATCGCACGTCAACGTCGGAGATCCCTTCTGCTTTTGCTCGTCACCGCGCTCATGATCACGTTGGCGGCCTGCGGATCGAACGGACGAGCGCTTCAAGAGCCAAAGTCCGGAGCAACTGCACCCGCACGCAAAAATACAGGATCGACAACTCCAGCCAGCAGTGGTTCGACCAACACCACCGCTGGAGCAGTCATCCGTTCGACCGCGCTCACGCTCACCAGCGCGTCGTTTGGACCAAATACGCCGATCCCAAAGCAGTTCACATGCGATGGAGTGAATACCTCGCCACCGCTCACAATCAGTGGAGTGCCGGCAGGAACGACTGAACTCGTTCTCGTCGTCACCAATCAGAACGTGGCAAATCAAACCTTGTGGCTGTTGGCGGGTCTCGCTCCGATGACTGTCTCGATCCCCCAAGGCGGCGTCCCTTCCGGCGCGATTCAGATCGTGAATAGTTCAGGCACAGCGCGTTGGACGGGGCCATGCCCAACAACAGGAACCTCTACGTACGAATTCGCGCTCTACGCGCTCACTTCGCCTTCGGGGCTCACCACTAGCGCCAGTTTTGCTGATGTAAACGCGGCCATCGCCAAATCCGCGAGTGCTTCGGTCATCAGCGGTTCCTACAAACGCTGAGCGTCATTCCATCGGCAGCAACGCCATGAGTTGACGAGAATGAGCCAACAGCGTTCCATCGCTAGCCCAAATGATTCCGTCCTCTTCACAAAATCCATCGAGGCTCGCCGTTGAGTGAAATTCGACGAAGCACCAACCGTCATGGTCGGCTGGCGGCATCGAGCGAATATGCACAGTGAGGTCAACGGTCGTAATCCCCCATGGACCACCAACCCGACTGAACATCGCCGGCATCCATGCATCGACAAATGCCGCAAGCACTGCAGCATCAACCGGTTGCGTTTCGGGAAGCCGAATCCATCCACCGATGCGCGCTTCATCGCCACCGGTAAATGCGCGCGAACCAAACGCCCACTTCTGTTCGTAACGCTTCGCCATCGCCGGAATTGCTGCATCAGGAATTCCAGGATCGAATCCGGGAGCGGAAAGTTCGCTCGGCCTAGGAACCTCCGGCATGCTCACATCAGAAAACGATGGCCCTTCACGACTCGCAGAGAATGCCCCAATCGAAAGTGCGATGGTTCGGTCGTTTTGTTTCATCGTCGCTCGGACCGAGCTCATTGAGCGACCCGAACGTTCAACCACAACCTCAAGTTCGACTGGACCTTCGGAAGCTTTCGATAGGAAGTGTGTCGTAAAGGAACGGCACAACCGCGTGGAGTCATCGATTTCCGCCTCACACGCCCGCACCAAAATCGCGTTGAGATAGCCGCCGTTGGGTCCGACTCCCGCCCACCACCCCGAATCGAGCTGAGCGCGGTAACGGCCGTTTCCAGTTGAATGGACTGATGTATCGGTGTCGAAGCGTGTTGTCACGGCCCGAGACTAGGCATCCCCGGCACAATGCGATGAACCCGGTGCTGCGCTAGAACCTAGACACACATTTCTCGGCACCAAGGGGACCACATGAAGGCATTCCAGTTGATCGGCGGTTCGGCCGAGGTCGACGCCACGACCGCGCTCAACGAGGTCGCTCAGCCCGATCCCGGCCCAGGTCAGGTGCTCATTCGCATCGGCGGCGCCGGCGCGTGCCACAGCGATATCAGCCTCATGCAATTCTCTGCAGGTGGCCCTCGCGAAACGCCCATGACCCTCGGCCACGAGAACGCGGGCTGGATCGAAGCATTCGGTCCCGGCACCGTGCCAACTCCCGGGCTCGAGATTGGTTCTCCCGTTGCCGTCTACGGCGCATGGGGCTGCGGCCAGTGTTCGAACTGCCGCAAGGGCATGGAGAACTACTGCCTCAATATTTCTGCCAGCGGTCCCGGCCTCAGCGTCGACGGCGGTATGGCCGAGTACCTCCTTGTACCTGCCGCCCGCTACCTCGTGCCGCTGGGCGACATGGCTCCGGCCGAAGCAGCACCGCTCACCGATGCCGGTCTCACGCCGTACCACGCCATCAAGCAGTCGCTTCCGCTGCTCGTTCCCGGCTCCTTCGTTGTTGTCATCGGCGCTGGTGGCCTTGGCCATCTTGCCGTGCAGTTCCTCAAAGCGTTGTCACCTGCGACTGTCATCTGTGTTGATCAACGCGAGTCGGCCCTCAAGGTTGTTGCTGGTCTTGGCGCCGACCACACCGTTGTGATGGGTCCCGACGCCGCTGCCGAAATTCGGGGTATCACCGGCGGCCGTGGCGCTGAAGTCATCCTCGACATTTGCGGCTACGACGACACGCTCGCTCTTGCCGCCGCAGTTGCGACACCGCTCGGCCGCCTCACGGTGGTTGGTGTTGGCGGTGGCACGCTGCCGTTTACTTTCTTCACCTTCCCCTACGAATGCAGCGTGCAGAGCACGTATTGGGGAAGCATCACCGAACTGAGCGAGTTGCTCGATCTCTCACGCAGCGGCGACTTCCGCGTTCACGCTGAGACCTATTCGCTTGATCGTGCCGGCGAGGTCTACAAC
>JAEMTX010000018.1:0-4112 GCA_016462055.1 Acidimicrobiia bacterium
CCCGACTGCCCACCGCGGTAGACCACGTTGATTGCTTTGTCGGGAAGAACGAGGCCCTTGTTTTCCGCGGAAATCGCCGGGTCGTTCCAGTTCGTGATGTCACCGGTGAAGATTCTGGCGACGGTTCGCCGAGAAAGATGCAGGTAATCGACTTCGCGGCCCGCGGTGTCGCGCACGTTGTACATCACCGAGATAGCGCCCGCGACACTCGGGATGTACTGGTAGCCGCGAGAATCGCCCGCGGTCGGCGTCGACAGAGCCGAGAACTCTGCTTCCGTGCCGGCAAAATCGGCCAGCGACTGACCAAACGAGGTGAGACCTGCCGGCGAACCAGTGGGCAGGTAGTTGACCTGGAGACCCTGTGTTTGCGCGTCGGCCACCCACTGCTGCATGGCAAGCGCTACATACGAGGAACCCTGACCATTCACGCGCGCCGGAGCAGCGCTGGCCGGCAAAGCCGCAAGAGCACCAAGACCGACGACCACGGCGAGGACAGCCGAGACGCGGAGACTGCGACGGAATGTGAAGCGAAACATCAGCCGAACCGTCCTTGGACGTAGTCAAGTGTGCGGGAGTCTCTCGGGGTCGAGAAAATGAAATCGGTTTCGCCATGCTCAACCACGAAACCTGGCTGGTTTTCTTCGGCCAAGAAGAATGCACAGAAGTCAGAAACACGCTGGGCTTGCTGCATGTTGTGCGTCACGATTACGACGGTCACGATGTCGCGAAGTTCATCAATCGTCTCTTCGACTCGACGCGTTGAGGTCGGGTCGAGGGCTGAACACGGCTCATCCATGAGCAGAACGTTCGGATGCACAGCAAGGGAGCGGGCAATACAAAGTCGCTGTTGCTGACCACCCGACAACGCGCCACCTGGGCTGTCGAGGCGATCACGCACCTCTTTCCAGAGACCAGCGCGAATAAGTGACTGTTCAACGAGCAGGTCTTTGTCATCACACTTGAGACGGGCAAGCTTGAGACCGGCAAGCACATTCTCTTGAATGGACATTGCAGGGAATGGGTTCGGCTTCTGGAACACCATGCCGATACGCATTCGAATCTGTTGTGCACGAGTTCCGGTGGCGTAGATGTCTTCGCCATCGAGTCGGATCTCGCCGTCGAGCGCGGCGCCTGGGATCAGCTCGTGCATGCGATTCAGAAGACGAAGGAACGTTGACTTGCCGCAACCGGACGGGCCAATGAGCGCCGTGACTTTGCCTTTCGGCATTGTGAGGTTGACACCTTCGAGCACGAGTCGCTCGCCAAACCAGGCGCATGCGTCACGTGCTTCAAGTGTCGATGCTCCCACTGGCGGACCACCAATGATCTCGACCTTGGAAGACATCGCGTTTGATACCGAAGCAGCTTGTTCCGGAGTGTCAATGATGTCGTCTTCGTCAACATCGTTGGTCTGAATGTCGGTCATGATGCGGAGACCTCCTTAGCCGGCGAGGCAGTTGGTCGTCGTGGCGTGAGCGACGACTTGAGGGAATGGAACGAAAGTCGTGAGGTTCGCTTCTTAGATTTCGAACGATCACGCCCGAAGAAGCGAGCAATTGCGAACAAGACAAGAACGATGATCAACAACACGAGTGCGCCAGCGAAACCACGTTCAATCGCAGAAACATCCGGCTTGCGGATATTTCGGTAGACGAAAAGTGGCAGCGATTCCTGCGAACCAGCAAACGGATTGGCGTTCATGAGGTCGTACCCAAATGCGGTGAACAACAGCGGAGCTGTTTCGCCTACCGCTCGAGCAATACCGAGAACAACCGCGGTCGTCATGCCGGTCTTCGCCGTCGGGAACACCACCGACCAAACAGTTCGGGCCCGTGATGCACCGAGCGCAAGGCTTGCTTCACGCAAACCATCGGGAACGAGACGAAGCACAACTTCGACAGTTCGGGTGATGGTCGGAAGCATGGTGATGGCGAGCGCAAGGCTCGCCATAAATCCGTTGTAACCAAAGAGCGGATTGCCGCTCTTGGCAAACGGAAGAATGAGCACAGCGAAAATAAACAGACCAGCAACAATCGACGGCAGACCGCTCATCGCGTCGACAAAAATCCGAACAGGACGGCGCCACTTGCTACGCGATTCATTGAGGAACACTGCCGCCGCAAGAGCAAGTGGGAGTGACTCGATGAGAGCCAATCCCACTTGCTCAATTGTTCCTACAATTGCGTGGTACCCGCCGCCCGATGTAGAAGGCATGACCGGCGTAACTCCCGCCTGGTCTTGAAAGAAGAAATTCGGCCGCAGCGCTTTGAGGCCCTCGACGAGGATGTAGCCCACAAGCAGTACGAGTGGAACAAAGACGATCGCCGCCGCCGAAACAACGACGACGGTCATGACGCGATCGGTAGCCACCAAGCGACCCACGCGTTCGGCAGTGACTGCCGTAAAGATCACGAGGAACGTGATGTACGAGCCGAGGACGAAGCCGAAGAGGCTCGCGCCCACCGAGAATCGATAGAAGATCAACCAGTTGAGGCAAAGTGCGCTGACGAGGGATCCGAGAAGAATCCAAACGTCGAATGTCGTGAACTCACGAGGACGACGCGGTGTGCGTTTGCGTTGCGCCGGCGGCGTTCGTGGAGCAGTTGACTGCTCAGTCGGCGTTTCGGTGGCGGTCAAATGTCAACTCCCGCACCCGAGCGGCTGTTGGAGACCACAACCGAAGCAATCATGTTGGTTCCCAGCGTGATGATGAATAGAACCAAGCCTGCAGCGAGAAGGCCAGAAGTAGTGAATGAATCGGCACCGGCACGGTTGGCGATGAAGCCCGACACCGTTGCGCCGCCATTCTGAAGAATGTGAATGCTCTCGCCAATTTTTTGCGGTACCTGCGGAAGCAAAAGGGCGACAGCGATTGTTTCGCCGAGTGCACGTCCTAGCCCCAGCATCGAGCCGCCGATGATGCCGCCCTTTCCAAAAGGAAAGACGACTGTGCGAATCATGCCCCAGCGAGTTCCGCCTAGTGCGAGCGCCGCTTCTTTCTCACCTGGTGGAGTTTGGGAGAAGACTTCGCGAACAACAGAGGTGATGATCGGAAGCACCATGAGCGCAACCACGATGCCGGCGATGAAAATCGAGCCGGTGAGGCTGGCATCCGACTCGGTTTTGAACAATGGAATAAAACCGAAGTTTTGGGACAACCATCGCGAGATCGGCACGATTTTGTCTGACAAGTAGAGGAAGCCCCAAAGTCCAAATAGCAGACTCGGAACAGCCGCCAAAAGATCAACGACGCCGACCATCCATTTGCGTCGCTTCGCAGTTGAGTAATCCGTGATTGCGAGCGCACAAAAAACGCTGAAGGGTACAGCGATCACAATCGCCACGAGCGCAACCAACACCGTTCCGGTGAGAAGGCCGAGCACACCGATGCGAGGGGGCTGCACGTCGGTTCGCCACTCGGTGCGGGTGAGAAATGTGAAGATTCCCGTCTCGCCAAGTGCTTCGGAGCTCTGAATAAGAAGAAAGAGACCGACCAGCAGGAGCAGTACCAGAACGGAGATACCCGCACCCATCGTGATGATGTTGAATCGACGATCAACCGCACTCGGGATTTCAGTGATGATTCGCTTGGTGCGCACCTGGCCTTCGGGCCGAGGCACCCCATCTGTCGGATTTTCGTCTACGAGCGTGCCGGACACAGGAGAAGGGCTCCGTCAGTGAATTTTGCGACGAGGGCGCGCGCCCACGGCCACCGAGGTTTCGGATGAGGGAATTGAACACTTTCGTGAAGCACATGGCAACGCACCAGAGACCAACAACGAGTGAACCTCATGATCAAAGTTGAACAGAAGGTGTCCTTTAGGTGACCAGTCGTTTCGGGCTGCCTCCAGCAAGACCACCCAAATCTGTAGCCTCAGGGTTCCATGGCCTGGCAAAGCGACCCCTCGATCCGAATCATGTCTGGCTTTCGTCTCGCCACCATCACATGCATCGTTGCGTTCAGTGTCGTCGCACTCGCCTGCAGCAGTCCTGTCAAGAGTTCCGCTGACGGAACAAATACAGCCGGAGCGCCGTCCACGGCGGTTGACCCTGGCACAGGACCGACTTCCATAACGAAAATGCTGCGCGCGACGGAAGTAGCAAAGGGCTTC
>JAEMTX010000018.1:4212-17143 GCA_016462055.1 Acidimicrobiia bacterium
ACAACAACGACGACAACGACTCCTGCACCGACTACCACGCTAACGATTCCCGTTCTCCCCGCCCCCATTGTTGATCCAGCTTCGAAGCGCGTCTTACTCACCATTCCCCGCGAAGGCACCACGAATTACTCCGGACAACTCACCCTTGGGCGCGATGGCTACCTCTACATCGGTGTCGGCGATTCCCCGAATGGGAGTGCCGACAAGACGGCTCAGAACCCAGAGTCCCTGCTCGGAAAGATTCTGCGCATCGACCCCAGCGGAGAAAAAGCGTCCGCAACCGACCCCTACGCCATTCCGCCAGACAATCCGTACGCCAAGAGCGGAGGTTCACCACAGATCTGGACCATCGGCGCCCAGAACCCGTTGCGATTTAGTTTTGATCGCGCCAATGGGAATATGTGGGTCGCCGATGCCGGCCGCTCACAATTTGGAGAAATTGACTACCTTCCCGCCTCGAAAGGTGGCGGAGCCGGCGCCAACCTCGGATGGCCATTCAAGGAAGGAAAAGAGCCTGGCCCCAGTCCTTCCGGTGCTCCATCCTCGCTCGAGACACCCATCGCGGTGAGCCCAACTACGGGAAGCGACTGCCCAATTATCGGCGGGTTCGTCTACCGGGGGTCGGTGACCGAACTGCAAGGTGTCTATATCTATGGCGACTTTTGCAGCGGGACCATCAAAGGTCTTCTCCAACGCAAAGGCATCGTGTTGGATGACAAAGCCATCGGACCGCAAGCCGGTGCAAAGTCACTCGTGGCCTTTGCTGAAGATAACCAAGGCGAGTTGTATTTCGTTACCGCCGGCGGATCGGTGCAGCGCCTGGTGGCGGCATGACCGATTCCAATTTCACGACGGAAGTCCCCGATGATGCCGTGACACGACGCAAGATCTTTGCCGGGCGCACCCTTTCCGACGGGAAAAAGCTCTTCTGGTGGCGCGAAATTCTGATCGTCATCGTCGTCGACGTCGTGTACGAAACAATCCGAAATCTTTCCGCCGGAAAACCAGACAAAGCATACGAAAATGCGCTCCTCATCATCGATTGGCAGCGCAACTTTGGCATTTGGCACGAACAAGCAATGCAGAATTTCGCCCTCAACTACACACCGCTCATCGTTTTCGCTAATTACTTCTACGGTTCGGTGTACATCGCCGCCACCTTATTCACCCTTGTCTTCCTCTATTCCAAGTTCCCCGATGACTATTCGTTATTCAGAAACACACTTGCCATCGGAACATTGTGCGGACTCATCGGCTTTGCCTCGTTCCCACTCATGCCCCCGCGCCTACTTGACGACACGATTCTCCTCAACGGAGTGAACGCCGGTAACTGGTTTGGATTTGTCGACACCCTCGTGGAGTACCCCACGTTCTGGTCATTCAACGATGAAACGATAAAGTCGATATCGAATCAGTTTGCGGCGATGCCTTCGTTGCACTGCGGTTGGGCGTTCTTCACACTGATTGCGCTACTCCCAAGGGTGAAATCCCGATGGGCAAAGACCCTCGTTGTGCTCTACCCAATCATGACCGTCTACGTCGTCGTCATCACCGGTAATCACTACGTACTTGACGCTGTCGCAGGATTCTTGCTCTTCACCGTTGCCTATCTCATTGCCCGCAAGGTCACTCGAGCCGGGCGGGGCAGACCCATAGAGGCCTCTTCAAACTCAGTCGAACCTGCGGTTTCCAACAACGGCTTGCCGTCCTAGTCACTCGGTTCAAGAACGAAGGCTCATCGCCAATCGATAGGCCTCGACGTTGCGCTGGACCACACCGGACCAATCCACCGGTGATGGTGTTGCACGGTTATGTTCCGTTATCCGGTCCCGCAATTGCCGATCAGTGACAATTCGCAACAATTGCTCGACCATGTCCTGATCAGAATCAGCAAGAAGTCCTTCTTGTTCGTGACGAACAAATTCGCGGATCCCCGTTTGTGATTTCGCAACAACCGGAAGACCGGCACAACGACCCTCAAGTGCAGCAATGCCAAACGATTCAAGATTCGCTGGTGCAACAAACACGTCGGATCGGGAAAAGATATTGCGAATCTCTTCTCGTGTGCGACGACCGACCAACTTCACCACATCGTTTAGTCCGTGGGCACGCACAAACTTCTCGAGCCGTGACAGCTCAGGTCCATCCCCAATAATGACCATCTTCAGTTGCAAATCACTGGGCAAGCGGCGAACCACTTCGTCCACCATACGAAGTAAGTGCATCGGACGTTTGCGCGGCGCCAATCGCATCACCGATACCAGTGTCACCACCGACGGATCTCGTTCGGTCGGTTCAACGCGCCACGTATCGTTCTCAATCCCATTAGGCAGGACGACAACGTGGCTGCCTTTCCTTGCCATCTTGCGGATGGGGGCCGCAGCAACCTCACTCACCCCAGAAAGCACCACTGGCCACTTACCCCACCTACCTATCGCATTCAGCGCCATGAACATCGGGGTTGCATAACTCCAGATGCAATGAACGGTGACGACAGTTGGAATCGCTGCATGCTGCGCTGCCCGCGCTCCGATATACGCCAGTGGACTGACAACGCCACCATGAAACTGGGCGACATCAACGTTCTCCGCTTGGAGTAGACGGGTGACCTCCCGGAATGCTTTCCGAGTAAACGGGATATCGAATGGCAGGAGCGGAACATCAATGCGGTGAACCCGCACTCCATCAATCACTACCGGACCAGGCGTTGTTGTCAGTACGACCACCTCGTGCCCTGCCAGTTGCAGGTGACGAGCAAGATCGTGGACCTGCATTTCGATTCCACCAAGACGCGGAACATAACAATCAGAGATCAGAGCGATCTTGAGACGTCCAGAACTGGAACCAAAGGTGTCATCGGCGTCGGTCACACGACTCCTCGGGACAGTGGACGAACACTGGTTCACGGTAGTCCTCGCCGCCGCCCTGTAAGAATGCGCAAATGCCACACGGGACATTGGTCGCTTTTCACGCCCACCCTGATGACGAGGCGCTCCTCGATGCCGGCACCCTGGCCCGGGCCGCCCAAGCAGGACACCGAGTCATCTTGGTGCTCGCTACCCGCGGTGACGCCGGCGATGTTGGCGATGGAGTCTTGGAAGCCAACGAGGTTCTCGCGCAACGACGCTCCTCCGAAGCCGAGGCTTCAGCGGCCGCAATCGGTGTCGCTCGGGTCGTATTCCTCGACTACCTCGACTCAGGACATTCGCCCGACGCCAACGGAATTTGGCCTGCCGGCACGTTCTGCGCGGCGAGTGTCGACGAGGCTGCCGACGCTCTGGTTGCCATTCTTAGCGAGGAAAACGCGTCGCTGCTTCTCGCTGACGACCGCAACGGCGGATACGGCCATCCTGATCATCAACAGGTTCATCGCGTTGCGTGGGCTGCTTCTGAGAAATTCGGCGTTCCCCTATTGCAAACAACCATCGATCGCGAATTTCTTTCTGGCGGTATCGAACTTGCAAAGGGAATGGGCTTTGAAGTCCCCGATGATTTCGTTCCCGCCGATCTCTCCACTTGGTACACACCAAATGCCCAGATCACGCACACCGTCGATGTGAGTTCTGTTCTCGAGAATCGCAAAGCCTCGATGGCCGCACATGCCACGCAAGCAACCGGCGCGCCCGATACCGTTCGAACGCTTTCGATCTTCCTTGGTCTGCCCGATGAGATTTTTGCCATCGCATTCAGTACCGAGTGGTTTGTCCTTGCGGGCGATTCCAACTTCGCACTCCCCGATTCGTTCGCCCACCTCTTCGATTCTGTCGGTCAATGACCGAATCTCCCGGAGAAGACCTTCCCGAAGTCCTTCAAGGACTGAGCGCAGAGGAATCCACCGACGCGTTTGCGGTTGTCAGTCACGAACTTCACAAAAAATCAAATGTCCGCCGCTTCGTTGAAATCGGTGGTTCGCTTTCTGTTGTCGTCATCATTTTCGCATTTGTCATTCCAAAAATTACTGGTTCTGACTACGCCGAGATCTGGGATCAGATGGCGAAGTTGTCGGCATTGGAGATCACTGCGCTTGTCGCACTGTGGTTTCTGGGAATGCTCGCCTACACGGGGGTATTGACGAATACTCTTCCCGGACTCAAACGCACACAAGCACTCACGGTAAACTTTGCCGGCAGTGCTGTTTCAAACGTACTGCCGTTCGGTGGGGCAATAGGCGTAGGAGCCTCCTACGCCATCGACATGTCGTGGGGTTTCACCGCACCATCGATCACCTTGTCGATCCTTGTATCGGGCATTTGGAACATTTTCGCCAAACTCGCAATGCCAGTACTTGCGATCGTTCTTCTCATTATCTCGGGCAACGCGACGGGCAAACTCTTCGTCCCCACACTTCTCGGACTTCTCGCCTTGGTCGTTGCGGCAGTGGTCCTAGGGCTCATCATGCGCAGCGAGGGTATTGCGGAAAAAATTGGATGGCTGGGCCAAGAAATCCTCGGTTGGTTCTGCCGAGTCACCCATCGCAAGACCACCCCCGATGTCGTCAAAGTCGTTTTGGATTTTCGTCATCAGAGCATCGGCCTCGTTCGAGAACGATGGCTCTTGATCACGCTTTGGATCTTCCTGTTCAACCTCATCCAATTTGTCCTTCTCTTCGCGTGTATTCGAGCCATCGGCATTGAAAGCATCACGCTCACCGAAGCATTCGCCGCTTTTGCGTTTGCCCGGCTTCTCGAAACGATCCCGATTACGCCAAGTGGCGTGGGTTTCGTCGAAGTGGGGGCCGCTTCGGCTCTCATCAGTTTCGGCGGACCCGAAAACGCGTCGACAGCAGCAATTTTCCTTTTCCGCGGGTTCGTTTATCTGCTCGAAATTCCGGTCGGAGCAATGGCATGGGTTGTGTGGGCTTCGATGACCCGCTGGCGACGTCCGATCGGGTCCGTCTCGCGCAATCACTAGATGTGCGAGAGTGAGCCCATGGCTCATCTTTTCGACGAACGTTCCATCCTCCTCACTGACCGCGTCGCCATCGTGACCGGCGCCGCCGAGGGCATCGGACGAGATACCGCTCTCCTCTTCGCCCGATGCGGCGCAACACTGGCCATCTGCGACCGACAAGCCGATCTTCTCGCCGATGTGGCGGCACAGATCGAAGCTCTCGGCCGACCGGTGATCACCGCTGAACTCGATGTACGCGACTCCGAGGCGGTCGATGCATTTGTAGAGAAGATCGCGGCCGCTCATGGTCACGTTGACGTGCTCGTCAACAACGCCGGCGGCACTTTCATTTCTCCGTTCCTCGATGTGAGCCCCAAAGGCGAAGCGTCACTTATCGCCGAGAACTTCACACAAGCAACGCACTTCATCCGGCGTGTCGCTCCGCTCATGACCGACGGCGGCTCCATCATCAACATCACTTCGATCGAGGCCCATCAGGCTGGTCCAGGCTTCGGCATTTACGCCGCGATGAAAACTGCTCTCGAAAGTCTTTCGAAATCGCTCGCTCTTGAATTCGGAGCGCGCCGCATTCGCGTCAACTCAATCTCTCCCGACGCGCAACCCTCCGAAGGCGACAAGGGCCTACAGGCGACGCTCATCGAAAGCGACCCAGAGTTCCTTCCCGCTTTCCTTCCGCCGCTTGGCTATCTCGGAACCACCGAGGACACTGCGGCCGCAGCGCTCTTCCTCGCTTCCGATCTTTCGCGATTCATCACTGGTACCTCCATTCATGTCGACGGAGGAACATGGGCCGGCGGCGGATGGCACCGACCCGATGCAACGCGCCCCGATCACTGGGGCAGCGAAGATGTCTGAACTCACGAGCCCCTGGGGTCTTGAAGGCCTTTCTATTGTCGTAATGGGCGCCGGTGGTGGCGGCATCGGTACATCGATAAGTCGCTTCCTTGGTCATGCCGGAGCGTCAGTGGTTGCCGTCGACATCGACGCCGAGAAGTTGAAGGTGTGTACTGACGCTCTCGAGGCCGACGGAACAAGTCATCTCGGACTCATTGCCGATGGCCGCGACAAAGCCGCTCTCGCCGACGTCGTCGACAAGGCCTGCGAACTCGCACCCCTTCGCGGTTCGGTTCAGGTCGCTGGCGGCATGTGGCCACCGCAATGGTCCCCTTTCGCCAGCGACGATCCCGCATTCGACGATGTCATGGCGCTCAACTTCGGTTCCACGGTCAACACCGTTCGCGCTGTCGGCCGTCGCCTCGTTGAACAAGGCAATGGCGGAACGCTTTGCAACATCGCAACGACATCGGCACTCAACGGAATGCCGTATGGATCGGCCTACGCCGCTTCCAAAGCTGCGGTGCTGTCACTCACGCGTTCACTCGCCATCGAATGGGGAAGCCGCAACATTCGTATTAACGCCGTTGCGCCTGGCTCGATCGCTACGCCAAAAAGCGCATCAACCCGCAAGGCTGGCGACACCGACCGCAATGATCTCGAAGTCATCCCCATGCGTCGTCGTGGCACCAGCGACGACATCGCCAAAGGCGTGTTGTTCATGATGTCCGATATGTCTGCCTACGTCACCGGACAGGTGTTGTGCATCGACGGCGGAACCTCAGTGCGCCCCACCTATAACGACAGCGAAGAACTTCCTGTGTTCGTGCACAACGAAGAACTGCGCGCCCGCCTCAAAGACTGGTAAATCGACCGCCGCTCACCACGAGCGTTTGTCCAGTCACATACCGAGCTTCGTCGCTACACAAGAACACTGACGGCGGACCGATGTCAGTTTCGGGATCACCGAGCCGGCCAAGCGGAACTAGGCCCTCAATGCGCTTGACGCGCTCGGGCTCGAGGATCTTCATGTTTTCGAGCGCTGGTGAAATTGCCAACGGGGCAACGCTATTCACACGAATGTGGTCAGGTCCCCATTCACGAGCAAGAGCACGCACGAAACCACGTTGTGCTGCCTTAACTGCGCTATAAAACGGCGCTCGCTCCGAACCTTCGATGCCCGCAGGTGAGCTCATAAGGAGGTAAGCGCCCTGTGATTTTTGAAGGTGCGGGTAGGCCTGCACTGCCAGACGCCATGTTGCTCGCACCGTGACTGATGCGTGGTCTTCCCATTCATCAAGGGTCGTATTCTCGAAGTCGGTTGCTTCACTCGAACGGCCGCTTACGGCGTTGTGAACCACCGCATCGAGTCGGCCGAAGTCGCGAACCAGTTGTTCGATCGCATCAGCGCTTTGCGCAGCATCGGTGACATCGCAGCGCAAGATCACTGGAGTCCCGCCGGCAGCCGCAACGGCCGCGGCGCTTTCCTCGGCTGCTTCTGGGCGTCGCACGCCAATGCCAACGATTGCGCCAGCAGATCCAAAGGCCGCGGCAACACCACGACCCACGCCGGCAGCAGCCCCAGTCACAAGGACAACTCGACCTTCCATCAATCCAGGCAAACCGCTCATGGCTGCATCACCGTTCCGCGATCGGCGACCAACAGTGCGCCAGTAATTGCTCCGGCAGCAGGTGTTGCCAACATGTCAATGAGTCCGATCACATCGTCAACCGCCGAAGCGGGTGGTAACGCTGGCTGGCCCAGCACCGGAACCACGGGGACTTCGGTATCACCCACTTCGTTGTCACCCAGCATGAACGCGCCCAACTCGACTTCGATTGTGTTCACGGTGATGGAACGCGCACCCCAACGCCGAGCAACCGCTTTCGCCATCACGCGAATTGTTTCAACCGCGGTGCATAACGGAACAAGACCAGCGACGCCCGTCGCGGCGACTGTTGGCAGAATAAGAATCACCCGTCCACCATCAGCAAGAACTCCATGGGCCTGCTGCAGTGCCACAAACGCCGAGCGCATCGAATACTCCGCTGCTTGGTCCCACTCGGATTCAGTGAGCGAGACGATCGGTGCAGAGCGAAACGCTGAAGGATCGATCGCGGCAAGCACTACATAGTCAACAGTTCCCGAACCAACCAGTGATCGGAGCGACTCGCCAACCGCTTCGGCGTTGGTGAGATCAAGTGTGGAAGCGAGTTCGACAATGGAGTCACCGCGGGTCCGGAGACGCTGTGCGATCGAGAATCCGATCCCAGAACTGGATCCGATGACAAGTGTTGAAGCTGATGACGCCATAGTCCTCCCTCAGACGCCGGAACGCTACCGCCCCACGCATGCGATCAAGTCAACACGCTGTCGTCACCGCGGACCACCGGTAGTCTCGACCTGTGGACAGGGGGAAGCAACGGCGGGTACTCGTCGCGACGATGCTCGGCGTATTCGTCTCGGGCTGGCCCGCGGTCATTCTCGTTGCCGCTCTTCCTGAAATCGGCGACAACCTCGACGCATCTCGAACAACGCTTTCATGGGTGCTTTCGCTTCCGATGCTCATCGGTGCGGTCATGCTCCCAACCTTCGGGCGGCTTGGCGACCTCAAGGGTCAACGACGCGTTTTTCTCATCGGTCTTACCGTTTGCGGAGCTGCTGCGATTCTCACAGCGTTGTCATGGAACGCAGCGTCTCTCATTACCTTTCGCACAATTAGTCAGACCGCTGGCTTCGCCACTGCCCCCACCGCCGTCGCGCTCATCATGGAAACGTTTCCGCTCGATGCAAGACCACGAGCACTTGGTATGTGGGCATTTGTTTCCGCCGCCGCACCCGCACTTGGTTTGGCATTTGGCGGCCCGATGGTCGAACTCCTCAGCTGGCGTGGCGTCTTCATCATTCAGGGTGCCCTTGCACTGTTGTTTCTTCCGCTTTGTTTGCGTTGGCTCGACGAGACAAAGCGCCGATCAAATATCGGCTTCGACATCGCTGGCGGAATCACCCTCATGCTTGCGACGGGTTCGATCCTGCTCTATCTCGATCGAGGTGGTTCCTGGGGTTGGACGCAACCGGCAGGGCTTTGCCTTCTCGTTGCCGCACCAATGCTTGCCTTCTTGTTCATCCGAATCGAAAAGCGTGCCAAGTTCCCACTTCTACCCACCGGCCTTCTCACCAATCGCGCCTATTCAATGCCTGCCATCTCTGAATTCCTCTCGCAGGCATCAAGCAATGCAGTCTTCTTCAGCGCGCCACTCTTGCTACAACAACGTTTCGGAAAAACAATCGCCGAAACCGCATTCCTCATGCTTCCGTTGCCACTTGGAATGTGCTTCGGTGCAATCATCGGCGGACGAGTTGCCGCAAGATACGGCGAACGCCTTGGCGGCTTGATCGGCACGAGTGCGATGGCGCTTTCAATGCTGCTCTTCCTCGCCGGCTACAACACCGAAAAAATGGGCCTCGTCACCATCGCCTTGATTGTTCAAGGAATCGCCAATGGCTTTGTGCGCCCGGCGGTTGCATCGGCCGGCGGCGCCGCGCTCAGCCCTGAATACTTCGGCGTCGGAATGGCAACGCTTCGGATGATCGCGCTGCTCGGTTCCACGATGGGTATCAGTATCGCCCTCGCTGCGTCAGTTGTTGGGGGCTTTCGGGCGATTTACATCACGACCTTTGTTCTTGCCCTCATGGCCACTGCCACAATGACCCGGGTGATCTCACACAAGCGCCTCACGGGAACACCCGAAGAGCGCAAAGAACAGGAACGGAAACTCATCGCTGACATGGAAACTGAAGCCGGCCTCACAACCCTCCCGGCGTTTGAAGGCTGAGCATGACGAATTCCTCCGCTACTACCCCGAGCGCGGTTCTCTATCTCACAACCTGGTTACCCGAGCAACTCCACGATCAATTCTCTGCTTGGTGCGACAATCATCACCGAGAGCAACTCGCACTGCCAGGTTTCCGTCGAGCACGAAGGTTCGAATGGACGGGCGGTCGCCGCGAAGACGATCCACCTCAGTACCTCACGATGTACGACCTTGACTCTCTTGAATCCCTTACAAGTGATGCCTATCTCGAGCACGCGCGTTCATCGCCCGGACTGCCTGAGTTCCTTCTAGGCAATCTCCGCATTGAGCGGCGTAACTGCCTCGTTGTCGCGTCCCTCCCTGCTCTTTGGTGGCCACCCTCGCCGACGCCCCTTCTCGATCTCTTTCAACTCACCAACGACGCGTCCGCCAATGAACTTCGGGATGGGATCAAACATCTTGCGAACCCAACTACTTCGGGTTTCACGCTGCGCGTCATCGACAGCGAAGACAATGACCCTCTCGTGCTTGTTGACCACGGCGATGACGCCACCGAAATGATCGATACCCTCACCGGCGCCAGCGGCTCACTTCGTTCGACATGGCGCTGTTGCTTCGACGAATTTGCATAGGTCCACGGGCTCCTAGGATCACAGAATCGAAATCTTGATCATCTGCTCCGGTAATACCTGTCGGTCGCCAATGGCGATGGGTCTCCTTGCCCATCACCTCACACTTCGCGGCATGGACGCGCGAGTGCATTCGGCCGGAACGCTCGGCTGGGGCGGTCCTGCCACCAACCACGCCGTTGAAACGCTTGCGGCTCGTGGCCTCGACCTCTCTGAACACGAAAGTCGCCGGATCAAAGGCGAAGACATCGCCGAAGCCGACCTCATCATCGGCATGACTCGCGATCACGTTCATGGCGTGATCATCCACGACCACTCCGCAATCGCGCGAACCTTCGTTATGGGCGAAATCGTCCGACTCGGAAACAAAGTTGGCCCCCGCAAGCCCGATCAATCGGTTCGTGACTGGTGCGCCACCATTGCTGCGCTTCGGCCCCAAGGCCGTCCGGCCGGAATTTCTACCGATGACATTGCTGATCCCGTCGGTGAAGGCCTCGAGGTCTATGCAAAAACTGCCGACAGACTCGACGCTCTTTGTGCTGCAACCGCAAAACTTCTGCTTCCCGACGGTGCTCAGGGCGAAATCGTCGATATCGACCCACTCCCGGCGCCCTAATCGCGGGCGCTCGAACAGAGCCTGTCCTAGGGTGGGAGCATGGGAAAATTCGCTAATAGCAAAGCACTCGCTGGAGCAAGTTTTGGTGTTCTGAAGAGTGAAAAGAAACTGGCTGCAATTCCAATTGTTTCTGCAGTCACGTGTGGTGTTATCGCTGTGGCAGTTGGTGGCGGAGTCATTCTCACTGCTGACTTCATCGCCAACCCCGCACCCGGACAAGATGATTTCGCCATGACTCCGGCATCGTGGGCCGTCGGCGTTGTCGGCCTTTTCATTATTGGGTTAGTTAGTCAGATGTTTGCGGCCACACTGATCGCTGCCGCGAATGAACGCCTCAATGGTGGCAGTTTCACTATGGGTCAGGCCTTCTCTAAGGCAACGTCTCGCACGCCATCAATTCTTGGATGGTCGGCAATTAATTCAACTGTTGGACTTGTGCTTCAAGCCGTGCGCGACAAAGCCGGTTTTCTCGGCGACATCGCTGCCGGGCTCATCGGAGCAGCCTGGAACGTCGTGACGTGGCTCGTGCTTCCGATCATCATCGTTGAAGGCGTCGGACCAATCGTTGCCATCAAGAAGTCAGCAAACCTGCTGAAGACAACATGGGGCGAAAACCTGTTTGCTCAAGCCGGCATAGGACTCATCGGATTCCTCCTGATGCTTCCGGGAATCCTCATCTTCGGCGCACTGAGTTTGGTTGTCCCGGTTGTGGGTATCCCGTTGCTATTCATCTGGGTTGTCGTCATCGGCTGTCTGATGTCAGCCCTCGGTGCGATCTACCGAACTGCTCTGTACCGCTTCGCAGTTGGTCTTCCCAACGGCGATGCATTCACGCAGGATGAACTCTCCGGAGCCTTCAAGACGAAGGTGAAGTCCGGACGTATGCGCTAATCGGCGTTAGCTGCCGGGTTCTTCAGTCGGCCGCACTCCCACAGGCCAACCTTCCACAACCACAACTTCATTCGTAAGCGGCGGTACCCAACCTTCGCCGTCCATCCAACGACGAACAACGCGACCAGGAACGCCTACGACCACACTGTGATCGGGAATCTCGCCGCGCACAACGGCACCGGCAGCGATCGCGCAGTTTCGACCGATCGACGTACCCGGCAAGACAACAACGTTGGTGCCAATCCATGTGCCTGCACCAACGCGCACTGGAAATCCCTGCAACACCTGTTTGCCAACTGGAAGCCACGGATCGGCATAGGTGTGGTTGTGATCGGTGAAGTACACGTTCGGCGCAACCGTGACGTCGGCCTCGAGCACAATCGAGTGGCGGGCCACGAACCAACAGTCCTTGCCAACAGTCGTGCGATCGCCAATCTCAATCACGGGTGGCGTATCAGCCGGATAGGTCTCGGTGGGCATTCCCACTGCGAGCGTCGTGCCGGCACCAATGAAACAGTCCGCGCCGAGGTGGATGGCGTGGGCGTTATAACAATCTCCCTGAGGGAATGCGACGTAGCTGCCGCGACCCATTGATCCGTAGCGACGGGCCAGCGGGTGCTCGGCATTAATCGCACCAGCGAGACGAATCCGCTCCCACGACGCGTTGATCACCGTTGTTGCAACCGAACGCGCCTGCGCTCTTAGGCGATCAGACCAAGACATGAATTGTCACTGTAGTTGACGGTATCGTGAACACTTCCCTGCCCCGGAGTAGCGATGGCCACCATCAGATCACATGCGAGAGTGCACCGAAGTGCCGACGATGTCTGGAAAATCGTGGGTGATCCCACTCGCATCGTTGAATGGTTCCCCGGCGTGACCGAGGCGACCATCGAAGGCAACAACCGAACGCTCATGTTGAAGGCCGGCCTTCCCGTTCACGAAGAAATCGTCACCCTCGATCACCGCATGCGCCGCTTCCAGTACCGCATCACTGGCCCGCTGCCAGTGAAGTATCACCTCGGAACGATGGACGTCATCGAAGACGGTGAGCCTGGCTGTCTGCTCATGTACTCCACTGAAATCTCTCCTGACCCCATGGCCTTCGTGCTCGATGGAGTCATCTCTGAAGGCATCGGCAATCTTGCGCGCATGTTGAACGACCACACCGAGGAACAACGCTGATGGGTCGCAAAATTCTCTTCATCACCACCGACCAAATGCGTTACGACGC
>JAEMTX010000163.1:0-322 GCA_016462055.1 Acidimicrobiia bacterium
CGTCAGGGGTGAGGGATCTCAGGAAATCTCTGGCGTTGTATCTGCGGCATCTTGGCATCGACTTCGAGGCAAGCGAGTTAGAGCTAAGCGGCGGCATCTTCGTTTTGGAAGCAGATCTTGAGTGGTTCGACGCCGATTTCTATCTTGGACTCTACGACGATGTGGCAGATGCTGGCGTACCAGCTCTTACTCACTTCATTCTTGCCGGCCACCAAGAAGGACGTTTTCCGAACGCGTCGATCGGAGCAAAACTCGCGCTACGAAGCGATACTGAACGGGTTCTTCTCGCAAAATCGGTTTTAGCGACCCCTTCGAATCAGGT
>JAEMTX010000163.1:332-1726 GCA_016462055.1 Acidimicrobiia bacterium
GGTGAGCATCAACCGTCGAGGTGTTCGAACAGGCGCTGACGTCATCTCGGAAATCATCGATCGCCAGATGATCCAATCAGCAAGAGTGATTATCGCTTTTGCTCACGATGACTATGCCGAGCACATCGGTGGTATTCAGATCGTTTCGGCTCGTGAGCAGGCACACTTTCAAGAACTTGGCGACTCGTATATTTCTGTTTTTCCTCGCCGGCCAATGCTTGGGCTGAGTGGTTCACCCACCGAAGATTTCCTCGTCCAATGTCGAGTCAACGGCGTTCTCCTCGATGAGTCTTTCCCACTTGTTGAGTTTGCTCATGCATTTTCGGAGCACTTTGCGGACCAAAGTGTGATTGTGGTGATGCACTCAGTGCTCGGCCACTCGCCAGAAGCGATTCAGCAAGCCGTGAATCTGATTGACCCACTATCTGCATTTTGGTGGATCCACGATTACACCGTGCATTGCCAGAACTATCGATTAACTCGGAACGGAGTGAATTGGTGTGGCGATCCTTCGCCTGAGAGTCAGTCATGTCAGTTGTGTTCGTATGGCGCCGTTCGCCGGCAACACACGGAACGGATTCAGTCACTCTTTGATGGCGTCGACTGGGTCTTTGCTGCACCTTCGGATGTGGCGGCCGATCAATCGGTATCTGGACACACGCCGCTTCCGCAGCGCCCTCTGGTAGTTCCCCATGGAGAGATTCGGTATGTTGGAGTCAAGCGCGAGCCTTGTCGAGACAACGAAAAAGTGCGCGTTGCGTTCGTCGGACATCCAGCAACGATCAAAGGTTGGGATCGATTTATTGCTTTCGTATCTGATGCAGGTTTAGCCGCCGAAAATTTCGAATTTTTTCATTTTGGGGCTAAAGACCAATCAGTTCCGGGTGTCATGTTCGTTGAACTTCGGCCCGAACCGGGCGGTCGTTCGGTTGCGACGCAGAAACTTGTGGAACATCAGATTGATGCAGTGATGAATATCGTCGATGGGAAAGAAACATTTAATTTTGTCACATTTGAGGCAATGGCAGCCGGTTGTTGCATCATTACATCGGATCGATCCGGAAATGTGATCGCCGCTGCGGCGCGGGAGAATCTGTTGATCGAAGTCGCAGATGACCCCGAATCGTTCGATTATCTGGGGATGCGAGATCAGATTCGAAGCAAACGTCGGATCGATGTCGGTGAATTCCACATTACGGGCTTGACGCCGTCGTTGTTGTTGATGGTGAACCCGTGACAATTGAAATTTTTACGTCGGCGAATCTGGCCTATCTTCCGCAGGCGTCGGTCCTCGCTGAATCAGTCAAGCGGCATGTTCCCGATGCTCGTTTTACCCTGTTACTCGTCGATGCTCTACCTGCGCCAGAATCAGCGCACGCGCGACGATTGCAAAG
>JAEMTX010000163.1:1736-2002 GCA_016462055.1 Acidimicrobiia bacterium
GTGGCTTGTTCGACGACATCGTCACAGCAGAAGACCTACTCGGAACTGACCACGAGTCATGGATGTTTGGCTATGACGTGGTCGAGGCGTGCACTGCGCTGAAAGGGAGAGCGCTGGTTCAATTACTGCAGAAGGATTCCCCGGTTCTCTACCTTGATCCCGATACCGCGTTGTTCGCGCCACTCGGTGATGTCGTGAATGACCTCTCCCTGTCTTCGGTGCTTCTGACACCGCATCAGCTCGATCCAGTAGCACCTGATGACCCT
>JAEMTX010000163.1:2012-4409 GCA_016462055.1 Acidimicrobiia bacterium
GCACGCTTGCCCATGGGATCTACAATTTCGGAATGTTCGGAGTGTGCCCAAGCGAAGAAGGCAATCGATTTGCCGAGTGGTGGGCGAGCCGGCTTGAAGAACTTTGCATCGATGACATCGGCCGAGGATTATTTGTCGACCAACGTTGGGGTGACCTCGTTCCGTCGTTCTTTCCAAACTGTGTTATTTCCCGCCATGCCGGCATCAATGTTGCAACTTGGAATATTCATCAGCGCAATCTCTCGATTGATAGCCGAGGTGATTACCGTGTGAACGGTGATCCACTCGTGATGTACCACTTCACAAAAGGTCTCGGGATCGGTTTCGAAGTCTTGAAACTCAAGATGGCTCAAAATCCTCTTGTTGCGGATCTCTGGCGTTGGTATCTCGAACGTCTTGATTTCCTTTCCAGTGGACTTAGCTCTCCGCCATGGGCTTACGGGTTCTATCGAGACGGTTCACCAGTTGAATTGGCCGATCGTCATTCCTTTCGCTCGTTAGACCGCAGCGAGCGTCCGACCGATCCATTCGCCGGCTATCGGGAACGAAGGCTCCGTTCGGCGTGACTCACTCAACGTATCGACCGACTCACGAGTTCTCTGCACTCCGGGTTGGGGACATTTCGTTGGACCGCGTTGCAATCGTTGGCGCCAACCAGATGTTGTTTCTCTACGAGGGGAGTAACGATCACTACCGTTCCTACTCAAAGTTTCGTAAATCTCAGTTGATTGAAACTGGACGAGAGTGGGCGAATCTCACCGCTCAACGTCAGTCAAAATCTTCCGATTCTTTGCAGGTTCTTTCGCTCTTTGTGCCGAATCCAGCCTCGTGTATGCCAGATCTTTATCCATTGCCTTTGCCGGTGTGTCCTACAGCCGCATGGACTGAGATGCGCCGTCTTCTTGCCGATGATTCGGGGGTGCTCTTCTGCGACGAACTTTTCACGGCGTCGCTACCAGAGAACCGGTCGGCGGCAAATCCGTGGTTGCGCACAGATTCCCATTGGAGCGAGTTCGGTTCTCTTATCGTTGTGAATGCGATTCTTGACCGTTTGGGCGTTAGCCCGATCATGGCTCAGAGCGTCTCGACTGAGCCGTTTTTCTTGAGTGGCGATTTGGGTTATCGATTCGGAGACGAGGTCGGAGTATCCGTTATGGGATCGCTTTTTGTTGACCTTCCAACACCATCGTGTGTCTACGACTCTGGCAACGGGTCGATGGATGGAGCGTCGATGGGCCGCCGAGTGGAATGGCGATGCCCTGATGCACCCCTGCCATCGTCGCTTGTGGTCGTAGGCAATTCGTTTGCAGGAACTGGACTGAGTCGCAATCACCTGACTTATTGGCTGTCACGGGTCTTTCAGCGAACGGTCTTTCTCCATGGGGCATCGGTTCCGACCGATGTTGTCGAAACCTACCAACCTGACATTCTCTTGTTCCAAGGGCTTGAAAGATTTTTCGGAATTGTTCCTGTTGACGCCTACACAACAGAAGAATGCGAACGTATCTATGTTCCTCCGACAGTATGAGATTTGGTCAGCGACGGCTCATCGTCCATGCCGGAATGCCAAAGACCGGGTCTACGACTATTCAAGCGTTTTTGCTTCGGAACGTCGATGAATTTGAGGCGCTAGGTATTTCTGTATTGGGTGTTGGAAAACGCTCCGCTCAAGATGTTCTTGCGAATGCACTCAACAACCTGGACGGTCGTGGTGGTCCAGCCTCGATTTTCTCGGAGCGAGGGTCGGTTGGAGACTGCCTCCCACGCTGGAACCAATTCACTTCACAAATTCTTTCGATGGAGTCATTGTGGGCCCCTGGTCCCATGGCAGTGAGCGCGTTGAGTGACCATGCTGCAGCGGTTGACGCCCAGATTGAGGTTTTAGCCTTCTTTCGGGATCCCGCGAAGTGGCTTTGGTCATGGTGGGCACAGGAAACGAAATCTGCCTGGATTGATTGGTGCGCATTCGTTGAAAAGTTTGTCGGTGGACAGTACGGATTCCTCTCGCGGACTTTTTCGTCATGGGTGGCGGAATCGCCGAGTGCACTTCTGAAGGTACGTTCCTACGAGGGTCCGAATTTGGTGTACCGATTTCTCGAGTCGATCTCGATAAGCAGCGAAGGCTTCCAATGGGATACTCCAAATATGAATGTCGGCGAGGGCCGGCTTGAGGTCATTCGGAGAGCTGGAATCGTCTGCGAGGTCTGGCGGCTGCTTCTAGAGCAAGCAGTTGTGAGATCGGAACAAATCGATGTTGGTCTGGGAGCTCGGCTCGTACTTGAAGCAACTCAGAATCAGGCTGTTGGACATGAGTCCGCCATGTTCCATCGATCACAGTTTCCCGATATCGATAAAGACCCGACATTCAATGACCAATCTCACGAATTGATTGCTCAA
>JAEMTX010000164.1 GCA_016462055.1 Acidimicrobiia bacterium
CTGAGCTACGGGTCCTTACAAGGCCCCGAACCCTAGCAGCACCCCCAGCCCCTTCCCCCAAGCTGGCCCGGGCGATACCAATGTCAACCCATGTCTGGCCAACGACGGTGCCTCCCACGACAACTACCGCCGCGGCATGGTCCAAAGGACCCGTCCTCACTCTTCCCGCGGCCGGTGCTGTGCCGGTGATCTCCGCGATTGCCACGGCTGATCCCGATTATTTCTTTCGCGTTCTCGCTTCGGGCGGCACGATCAACTCTCATACCAAGTCACATAGACAACTCACAAGGCTCAGTGCCGCGTCGCAGCGCAATGAAATCTGCGGCATGAGAGACACCCTCGGTCAACATATGTTTGTTCCCGGCCACTTGTTCCGAGCCCCTTACGGCCTCAGCAATGGGGCGACTCAAACCGCTGCTGGTAGTTGCGGCATCAACGCTGTGCTGTTTTGGCACGCGGTGTTGAACGATGGCCGAATCGACTATCAACATGGCGACCAACTTCAACCTGGTGACATCATCCTCACCCATTTTCGCAGTGACCTTTATGACAACATTCGAGCTCTGTTGTGGCAGGGCGCGATACAAGGCCTCACGGTTGCTCCGATCGAGGACTACTTACCCCTTCCGGGAGACGGCTAGAGTGAGGCGCCGATGGCGGCGTGGCCGAGTGGCTTAGGCAGGGCCCTGCAAAGGCCCGTACCCCAGTTCGACTCTGGGCGCCGCCTCCAAAATGAAGAAGGCCCGGCCGTTTGGCCGGGCCTTCTTTGCACGCTCGTCTCATCGGGGGGCGGAGTCAGAGAAGAGCGGTGTTGCGGAACTCAGTTGGTTGCCGGAGCGGTTGGCTTCTGACCAGCCGGTCCACCCTTGGGACCATGACCGCCGCGGCGACCACCTTCGGGGCGAGGGTTGTTCACTCGGTCCGTCACTCGCTGGGAAAGTTCAGCAAGCTTCGCATCGGCCTGGGCCTGAGTCATTTCACCTGAGGCAACTTCCTCATTGATGTGGTTGGTTGCCGACGCAACAAGAGCGTCGATGACGACCTGGACGTTGACTCCCTTTGACTCAGCGACCTGCGCAAGCGTCTGTCCACCCTTGAGAGCGGTGTGCAGTTCATCGGTGGTCATGCCGAGGGCCTGAGCAGCCACATCAAGGCCAGGACCGCCCTTGGCGCCCTTGGGGCCAGCTTCCTTGAGCGCGGCGACCACTGCGTCGGCCTGGGCCTGAGTGATGGTGCCAGCGTCAACGAGGGGCTTGAGGGTCGCGTTGAGACGCACTGACGGATCAGGACGGTTAGCGGGGGCGGTTGCTGCGGTGGTGTTGGCCGTCTGGGCACCAGAGATTGCCGGGACAGCAATGAGGCCAGCGGCGGATCCGACGACGAGGCCGGCTCCGAGACTGATGGAAACGAGTTTCTTGTTCATGGTGAGGCTCCTTGATTCAGTGTGTGTGGGGGGTGGTGTTGGTGTGGGGCATCCCTTGGGGACAGACACAGCATCGACGTCGTAGGTAAGGACCCCCCGAAATGAAGGTGAGAATTTGGGAAGAATCCAGGATTTCAGGAATTCGGCGAGAAATCAACCAAATCGATCGCGGCGAAGTCGGGTTGACGGCGTTCGGCCAATGCCACCATCGCTTCCATGTTCGCAGGACGGCCCATCAGATAGGCGAAGGCTGCATTTTCGCGATCGCGCGCGGCATCGATCTGTGGCTTGATCGCCGCCATGATCGTCTTCTTCGACTCGACCAACGAAGAAATCGATTTCGATGCAAGTACACGCGCGTGCTTCATGGTTTCTTCCATCAGCGCATCGGGTTCACAAACTTTCCACGTGATGCCCATCTCAAGACATTCCTGCGCGGACAACCACTCGGAACTCATGAGCGCCCACGTTGCATTGTGGCGACCAATCAGTGCGGGGAACGTGTAACTACTTGCCGCTTCAGGCGCCACGGCAAGCGCAGTAAATGGGCACCGAACACGCGCTTCGGTGGACATGAACACGAGGTCAGAAAGCGCAAGCATTGTTGCGCCAATTCCAAGTGCCATTCCGTTCACTGCGCAGATCAATGGCTTTGGAAAATCAACGAGATTGTCGACGAGTCCGGGAAAACCGTGACGACCACTTTCGACACCACCGGTATTGCGCATGGCCATTTCAACAACGTCGGTGCCGGCGGAGAACGAACGTCCGGTTCCCGTGATGATGACCACAGCAACCGAGTTGTCAGCGGCAGCGTCGAGAAGCGCATCGGTGGTTGCGTCATAGAGCGCTTCGTTGAATGCATTGAGCGCGTCGGGCCGGTTGAGCGTGATGGTCCGGATACGATCGACGTCAGAAATTTCGAGCACGGTGTCCCCCTCAGCGCCCGGAGCTTCCAGGCCGCTGCATGACCTACATCGTGCCACTACTGTGCGCAGCAGTTGACCTAGGGGGACTCAAATGGCGACAAAAGCCGATGTCGAAGCGCTGATGGAGCGCTACTGCGCCACGATGACCAGCCACGATCGCGAAGGTTGGCTGGACTGCTTCACCGATGACGCCACTCAGGAAGACCCAGTTGGCACTCCCCCAAATGTCGGTCGCGAAGCAATCGGAGCCTTCTTCGATGCCAACATCGTCGAACTCACACTGTCGGTTGCCGCCCCTCCCATCGTGATCGGCAACGAAGCGCTGGCTTTCCTTCGCGTAGACATGACGATGGGCGATCAGAAAATGGAACTGCCTCGCACTATCGATCACATCGTGCTCGATGAATCTGGCACCAAAATTGTCAGCCTGCGTGCATTTTTCGATTACGCCGAACTTCGCGCTGTCGAATAAGAACTCTCCTGCCGCCCTAACTAGGCAAACAATTCTCGAACGGCGACTTTGGTGACCTTGCCCATGGGATTACGCGGTAAGTCGTCGACCACGACGTAACGGAATGGAACCTTGGCCGGCGCCAACCGTTCCTTTCCCCACGAGCGAAAATCGGTATCGGTGGGACGCTCTACGCCATCGGCGACCCATGCCATAGCAACGCGCTCGCCCCACTCGTCGTCGGGCAAGCCGATAACGGCACAATCGGCCACTGCTGGGTGGGTGCGGAACACTTCTTCAATATCGAGGGCGGAGACTTTTTCGCCTCCCGACTTAATGATGTCCACCGACGCGCGCCCAAGCAGGCGATAACCATCGGGTGTGAGTTGGGCAACGTCGCCGGTGCGGAACCAGCCATCGACAAATGATTCGGCCGTTGCATCCGGAAGATTCAAATAGCGATTGAACACTTGGTCACCACGAACGAGTAGTTCCCCGCTCTCACTGTCAGCAACGTCAGTTCCAGACTCGTTCACAATTCGAACGTCAACTCCCGGAAACGGCCAGCCGACATGACCCGGCACACGCCGATCAAGCGTGTTTCCCAATGCCATTCCGAGTTCGGTCATTCCGTAACGCTCGAGCAGAACATGGCCGCTGATGTTGCGCCACTGTTCAAGCGTTGACACTGGCAACGCCGCCGAACCTGAGACCATCAAGCGCAACGACGCAGCACCAGCCGACCAACGCGCCTTCGTTTCGTTACTGGCATCAAGCCAGGCCCGAACAAGGCGCGAATAGACGGTGGGGACAGCCATGAACACGCTGACCTCGCCGGAAGCGAGTCGTTCCCAGGTCGCGAGCGCATCGAAACCGCCGGGAGTTTCGACCGTTGCGCCAATTGTGAGCGGCGTGAACGTGACATTCACAAGGCCATGAACATGATGGAGAGGGAGAACGCAAACGATGCGATCGGTTGCGCTCCATCCCCACGACTCGACCATTGCGGCACACTGCGCGGCGAGCGAACGATGCGTATGCACCACGCCTTTAGGAAGGCCAGTGGTGCCACTTGTGTAGATGATCATCGCATCGGCATCTGAAAGCACTGGTGGAAGTTCAGCGGCAAGCGGCAGTGCAACCGCTTCACGAACGTCGATGACCGTCGCTCCGGTAAACGCGGCGATTTCCTGCGCAAGACCCTTGGTCTCCGGTGCACACAGCACATGAGTGACGGCAGAGTCGGTAATGGGGTGACGCAGTTCGGCCGGAGGATGTGATGCTTCGAGCGGCAACAGCACGCCACCGGAGCGCCATACGCCAAACGTTCCCGCTAACCACCAACGACCTGCAGGACCAACGGTGGCAACAACCGCGCCCGGCGTCACTCCTGCGTGGATGAGTGCAGCGGCAACTGCGTTCGCTGCACTATCGAGATCGGAATAGGACTGCGACCCCTCAGTGTCGATGACGGCAACTGACGCGCCAAACTGCGTGAGTTGCATTCCAAGCGTGGCCACGGATCTCAACCGTACCCACCAAACTTGCCCTTGTTCAGAGATTGAGACGGCCGTAGCCCGATGGACGCATCCACCAACCC
>JAEMTX010000165.1 GCA_016462055.1 Acidimicrobiia bacterium
TCAGCGCAGTCGTGCTGTCCTACAAAGACGAACCATGGCTAGAACGTGGAGTCCACGCGCTTCTCGCGTCACGGGGTGTCGATATCGACGTTGTGCTCGTTGACAATGGCTGCACCGATGGCGCAGTCGAGCGACTCCGAGGCACCCCGGGTCTCACCATTGTGGGTGAGGGCAAAAACCTCGGCTTCTCTCCTGGATGCAACTTCGGCGCATCATTTACGACCGGTGACTATCTCGTCATGGCCAATGGCGATCTTGTTGTGGAGCCCGATGCCCTTGCTCGACTTGTCGAGGTAGTTGACGATCCGACGGTTGGTATCGCGGGCGGAAGTATTCGACTGGGTGAGGATCTCGCCACTTTGAATTCGGCAGGAAACGATATCCACTTCTTGGGTTTTAGCTGGGTCGGTGGTTTTGGAGAGCCTGCGGCTACGCACGCAATTGAAAAGGATGTGGCCGGAGCAATGGCTGCCCTAGTGATGTTGCGTCGCGAAGTGTGGGAAATGCTCGATGGCTACGAGCCCCACTATTTCGCCTTCCATGAAGATGCCGACATGAGTTGGCGTTGCTGGCAACAGGGCCTTCGGGTGCATTACGTGCCGGATGCAATTGGTTGTCACCGTTACGAATTTGGGCGCGTCACGAACAAGATGTATCTCGTTGAGCGGAACAGACTGATCTTTCTCCTCACCTGTTGGGATTCACGAACCTTGTGGCTTCTGGCTCCGCTTATCGCTGCGAGCGAAGTTGCAATGGCGCTTATCGGAGCAAAAAGCGGATGGTTTGGCGAAAAAGTCCACGGGTGGGGCTGGCTTTTTTCTCACCGCAAATGGCTTCGTGAACGTCGACACGCAGTTCAGTCGGCTCGAACGGTTGGCGATAAAGAACTTGCCCGCCTCATGTCCGACAGGCTCGATGCAAAGAACTTTCCGATCCCCGACTCCTTGAGGTTCCTCGACGCAGCTGCGGCCGGCTACTGGAAGTTCATTCGCCGGTTTCTCCGCTGACGTTCGGGCGATTCCTAGTTGCGGGAATTCGCCGGCGTTCCATGGGCCAGCTTTTGTTAGCGGACGTTGACGCGAATGACTTCACGGCGCTGAGGGTAGTAATCGGCGACTGCGAAATGATGCGTTGGGCGTTCATCCCACAAGACGACATCGCCGACTGTCCACTGCCACCGGACGCCGAAGTTGGGATTCGCACAATGTGCAACAAGAAAGTCGAGAATGGCGCGGCTCTCGGTTTTGCTCAGTTCGTTAATGTGCGAGGTGAATTCCGAATTCACGTTGATGAATTTCTTGCCGGTTACTGGATGTGTGCCGATGACCGGGTTGGTCGCGCCGGGGACGAGTTTCAACGTCTTGTCGACGATCTCATCGCCCGCCTTCGACCGGAATGCCAGTTCATCGCCCATGCTGTGCCACGCGGTGAGACCGTCAAGTGAGCGTTTCATTGGTTCACTGAGCGCGTCGTACGCGGCGTAGGTGGACGAGAAAGCCGTGTCGCCACCGCGCTCGGGCAGTTCGATCATTCGAAGACTGCCGAATGTCGGCGGTTCCGGGTCCCAACTCACGTCGGTATGCCACTTGTCTTGGTAGGGCGGATGATCAATGTCATCGATAATTCGCCCAGTCTTGAACTCGGTCGCGCCCATCGCGCGAGCTATCGGGTGGAAGTAGGGGCCGCCGAAGTTCAGCGTGAATGCAACTTGTTGCTCATCGGTCATGTGGCCTTGGTCGGGAAAAGCGAGCATGAGAAACTCAGTGATCGCAGTTTTGATGGTGGCGATGTCATCACGAGTCGCTGAAGTGAGGTCGATGTCGGTTATGGCCGCGCCGATGTGGCCTGCAAGAGGAGAGATCTTCATGGCGTGAGGGTAGTGAACATCACAGTGTTGGGTACTGAATTCAGCGTGACCTCTCGTTCACGAATCCAGCCGCGACGTTCGTAAAACGAAACCTCATGTTCGGTTACCAGGCGTAGGCGCTCAAAGCCCATTTCTTTAGCTTTCGCGGTCACGAAGTTAATGAGTGCGCTGGCCACTCCTTCTCGACGAGAGCGTGGATCAACGATCAATCCCGCCAGCCAAGGCCCGGGCAATTCGAGCGCATCATTGGGTTCAACCTCGCCACCGCCCAACAACATGATGACTCCGAGCGGTGAATCGTCAGTGTCGAGAGCGAACCAGGCCATGCGGAGCAGCGCGAGGTCGGTGGTAGGCGAAAACTCTGCCCGCAGGTCGAAGGTGGATTGTTCGATCGAGGAGTGCGGGTAGTGATGTCCCCATGCGTCGAACTGCAACCGCGCGAAGTGTGGCGCGGCCTCGGGTCGTGAGTATGACGGGACGATGGTGAGCGCGATGGAATCCACGAGGGCGACGCTCAGAGTTCTTCGCCGAGCCAGATTGTTGAGCGATCAAGCAACCAAGTGCTGACGTTGTGGCAGGTGTCGAGGACATCGCACATTTGTTCTTGTCCGAGATAGATGCGATCGAGTCCGACTTCAATGCGCGAAATAATCGTGAGGCTTCGTTCCGCCGCATCGGTGACCGACGCAAACGAATCAATTGCCGAAACCTCAAGCGGAAGTTCAACGCCACCCAAGCCCGCTAATTCAGTTGCGAGCACAAGCAGGTCGGGCGGATAACGAAGCGGAGGAAGCGTCCAGGTGAAGGCCAGTGGGAAGGAGAAGCCTTCGATCGGGTCGTCGCCTTCAGGAATTTCGAGCATCTTGTCTTCGAACCCGATCATGACTCGCGGGTCAACTTCGAGCGACAAATGGAGATCAAGCGGACCGCCGCAGGCATCTTCCGGGTGGAGGTCAATCTCCCAGGCCTGGCGCATGGAATAGGTCTCGATGAAGTGACGCTCATCGTGCACATGGAAGGCATGGTCGACACCGTGGTCTTTGAGATCAGCGATGAAGCCGGGAACGTCGATGATGGCCACGGAGGTCAGGCTACCGTCGACCCCATGGACGACAGAATCCTGCTCGAAGTCCTTGACGAAACGGCGAGCGCGATTCGTGTCGCGCTCGGCAATCTTGACGATTGGGGTCTTGCCGGAACTCGTGATGGGCAGTACCACAGCGATCTTGCCGCCGACGCCGCTGCGCTCGAAGTACTGGAACGGGCCGGCGTTGGGGTGCTCTCAGAAGAGTCCGGTCGTCATCGACCTGACGCCGAGATCACCGTCGTGCTCGATCCGCTTGATGGTTCCACCAACGCCAGTCGTGGCATCCCTTGGTACGCGACAAGTTTGTGTGCAGTCGATGCCGATGGAGCGCGCGCGTCGTTGGTGATCAACCTTGCGACAGGTGATCGTTTCGAAGCGTTGCGCGGTGAGGGAGCAACGCGTAACGGAATCGCGATCACTACTTCGGGAGCAACAAAGATGCGCGAATCGCTCGTTGCCCTTTCCGGTTTCCCTGATCGTTGGTTGGGTTGGTATCAGTTCCGCTCGCTTGGTGCGTGTGCGCTCGATCTGTGTGCAGTCGCGTGTGGTGTTGTCGATGGCTACATCGATTGCTCGTGGAACGCACATGGTTCGTGGGATTACCTCGGCGGGCTGTTGGTATGTCAGGAAGCCGGTGCCGTCATTGTCGATGCCGATGATCGCGACCTTGTCGTACTTGAACACGCCGACCGGCGAACCCCTGTTGCCGCTGCCACACCGGAACTTCTTGCGGAACTCGTCGATGCGCGTCGGAGCATCAAGCGCCCATAGGCTTTGGGAATGGATCGATCAATCGGAGCGCGCACCTATCGCTTGGCGTTGCGCGTCTTTCGATTGTTTCCGCGTTCGGTCCGACGCATCACGGTCCGAACCGTGTCGCCTTCGTACACCGTCGGCGCGATCTGTGTGATCGAACGACCCGACGGCGCTATCCTCCTTGTGCGTCAGGCATATCGGAAGAAGTGGGGCATTCCTGGTGGCTTGCTCAAGCGCGGCGAAGCGCCTGAAGTTGGAGCGCGTCGCGAAGTATTCGAAGAAGTGGGAATCGCCGTTGAACTTGTCGGTCCACCCGCAGTCGTGGTCGATGCCGATCCGCAACGCGTCGATGTCGTCTACCGAGCTCGACCGGTAGCACTGTCAGAAATCAGCGAAGTGCGGCCGACCTCACCAGAGATTGTTGAAGCGAAATGGTTTGCCCCCGATGCGTTGCCTGAACTGCAATTCGAAACCGCTGAAGCGCTGGTGGCCTTGGCAAGGGTGCGTGCCACGCACACAATCGATCCGGCCTCCGCCGAAAAACACCTCGACTGACGACGACTACGCTAAATATCTTCGGGCGTTTGGCTCAGTTGGTTAGAGCATCTCCCTTACAAGGAGAGGGTCGGGGGTTCGAGTCC
>JAEMTX010000166.1 GCA_016462055.1 Acidimicrobiia bacterium
ATCTTCCGAGTAGGCCGCCAACTTCTCCATGGATTCCGGCGCCTTCATTTTGTTGGGCCTTGTGTCACGGTTTTTGGATCTGCTCGAATTGCAGAAACTGAATCCGCCTACGTGATGGCTCGATCGACCGCTGCCTTGCTCGGTGAACTTGGTTTCACGATCATGAGCGGGGGAGGGCCGGGAATTATGGAAGCAGCCAATCGCGGGGCGAAGGATGTTGGTGCGACGAGCGTGGGTTGCACAATCGAGTTACCAAACGAGCAGGCTTCAAATCCGTACCTTGATCTCGAAGTTTCGTTTGATCATTTTTTCATTCGAAAAGTGATGCTGGTGAAGTACTCCTACGCCTTCGTTGTTATGCAAGGTGGTTTCGGCACTGGCGATGAAATGTTCGAAGCTCTCACACTCATCCAAACAGGAAAGATCGAACATTTTCCTGTGGTGCTCATGGGGGTGGAGTACTGGGGCGACCTTGTTGAGCAACTTGAGGAAATGGTGAGGTCTGGAATGATCTCGAGCAGTGACTTAGACCTCCTGCTCGTTACCGACGACCCATTGGAAGCAGCTGCTTATATCCAGGAGCAGACAGTGCAACCGTTTGGATTGGCCGAGCGGCTCAGGCCCCTGCGGGTCCTTGGGGAGCCGGCAACGAGAAGTCGCCGCAGGTGAATCTGGCGCCCAAATAGAGGATAAGCCGGCTTATTGGCCGCCGAGACTGGCGATGAATGAGGCAGACTGGAGGCCACGACCTCGCACCCGAGGCGTTCCTCAGACGGGTAGTTATGAACATCCTGGTGATCGGAGCAGGCGGTGTTGGCGCATCAATGGCGTCCATTGCTGAAGATCGTCCCTTCTTTTCAACATTCACACTCGCGGATATTTCGTTTGATTCCGCCCAGCATGCAATCAATGAGCTGGATGATCCTGGGCGGTTCCGGGCGGCAGCCATTGATGCTCGCAATGAAGCTGACGTCGTCGCGTTGATCACAGAGACAAAGGCCGACATCGTTGTCAACGCCTGCGACCCGCGACTGAACGAACCGATCTTCAACGCCTGTTTCACTGCCGGTACGAACTACATCGATATGGCCATGAACCTCAGTGAGCCGCACGCGACCGACCCTTACAACCAGGTTGGTGTTCCGCTTGGTGCAGCGCAGCTAGCGGCTGATGAGGCATGGCGAGAAAAAGGATTACTAGCGATTGTCGGTATGGGTGTCGAACCGGGGCTATCCGACATCTTTGCCCGCTATGCCGCAGACCATCTCTTTGACACGATTGATGAAATCGGAATTCGAGACGGTTCAAATCTTTCAATCGATGGATACGACTTCGCTCCAACATTCTCGATTTGGACAACCATCGAAGAATGTTTGAATCCGCCGCTCATTTGGGAAAAAGATCGCGGATTCTTTACGACGGAATGTTTTAGTGAACCTGAAGTGTTCAACTTTCCTGCGGGAATTGGTCCGATCGAATGCGTCAACGTGGAACACGAGGAAGTTCTCCTTGTTCCACGAGAAGTTGATTGTCGCCGGGTCACATTCAAGTACGGCTTGGGCGCAGAGTTCATCGATTGGCTCAAGACATTCGCCTACCTCGGACTCGATTCCACAGAAAAGATTAAGGTTGGCGATGCAAGAGTCGCTCCGCGCGATGTTCTCGCTGCGCTGTTACCGAACCCAGCAGAACTCGGTCACCTCATGCACGGAAAGACATGCGCGGGTACTTGGGTGCGCGGAACGTTCGATGGTGCCCATCGCGAGGTGTACCTGTATCACGTTGCCGATAATGAAACGACAATGCGCGACTGGGGTTCACAAGCAGTGCTGTGGCAAACGGCAATTTGTCCCGTGGTCGCAATCGAACTTCTTGCCAGCGGTGGTTGGGTAGGGACTGGAGTTCGTGGCGCCGAGGCTTTCGATGCCGCTCGCTACCTGAATCTGCTGGGCGAATACGGCTCACACCACGGCATTCTTGAGATGGGCCCGGGTCTGTGGCCGAGCCCGAAGTCCACGGGGCAGCCCGGCTGGGATCGGCCAGTCAAGCGAGCAATCAAGCCCTAATCGAGTGCCGGACCTATTCGTGGGTTGGTTGAAGAGGCATTGAGGTGGCACGATGCATTCCTGCAGGGGCCGGCGGGAAGTTGCTGGTTCTGCTGAATTTGTTTCCCAACGGGCGGCGAGGACGCATGTACGAAGATCAGGATCTGGCCAAGCGCACTGAAGAACTAGTTGAGGAAAACCGAGACATCCTCGACGATCAGTTCGCATTTCGGGCCAAGCAATACGACGCTGGTTTAGCGATGGTGCATTTCCCTGAGGAGTATGGCGGTCTTGACGGCAACCGTGGCCAGCAGGCCGTGATCGATTCGGTGCTTCGCTCACATGGCGTGAACTATGAAGACCTGCGCATCAACCCCATCGGCATCGGAATGGGCGCGCCAACCGTTCTGGCTTATGGCAGCGATGAATTGAAACAAAAGCACATGCGAAAGATCTTCACTGGCGAAGATGTGTGGTGTCAGTTGTTTTCAGAACCCACCCACGGATCCGATGTCGCTGGCATTCCGAGTCGCGCTGTTCGTGATGGCGATGAATGGGTGGTCAACGGACAAAAGGTGTGGACGACATTGGCGCACACGTCCAATTTCGGAATGCTCCTGACTCGAACGAATCCAGACGTTCCAAAGCACAAAGGTCTTAGCTATTTCGTTCTGGACATGCATGCCCCCGGCGTCGATGTTCGGCCGCTCTACCAAATGACTGGTGAAGCCGAATTCAATGAGGTTTTCCTCACCGACGTGCGTATTCACGATTCCTTGCGTCTTGGCGACGAGGGTGATGGTTGGCGTGTGGCGATCACCACGCTCATGAACGAGCGCGTGGCGCTCGCTGGTGGCCCCGCGCCGCGAGGTTCTGGCCCGATCAACGAACTCATGAAGTTGTGGGCAGTTCGAAAGTCGCAACTATCGCCGGTTGAACACGAGATCTGGCGCGACCGGGTGATGTCACTCTGGATCGATGCGGAAATCGTTCGCCTCACGAATGCACGAGCCAAACAGTCCGCTGTCGGCGGTAATCCCGGACCAGAAGGTTCGGTTGGAAAGCTGGCATCAGCTGAATTTTCAAAGCGCGTGGCCTCCGCCATTGTCGACCTCGAAGGTGCTGCAGGAATGTTGCATGAGCCTGGCTATCCGATGACTCGTTCATCGGGAGCAATGCAGACTCGGTCGGGCCGCTTCTTGCGTTCAAGAGCCAACACGATCGAAGGCGGCACATCGGAGATCATGCGCAACATTCTTGGTGAGCGAGTGCTGGGACTTCCGGGTGACGTTCGGGTCGATAGTGACGTCCCTTGGACAGATATACCGAAATGAGCGCACTGGTTGAAGTGACCAAACCCGAACCGCATATCACTGTGGTTCGTCTCAACCGTTCGGAACGACTCAACGCCATTTCATTTGAACTTGTCACCGAACTTCACGACACCTTCGATTCAATCGCTTCTGATATCGACTGCAAGGTCGTGATCTTCACCGGGGCCGGGAGAGCGTTTTGTGCCGGTCTCGACTTGAAAGATTTCGGTACACCTCCAGAACCTGGAGAGCATCGGCATATGCCTGCTGGTGTTGACGCGCAAACGTTCATGTCGAACCTGACGGTGCGCATGCGGGATCTTCCTCAGGTAATTATCGCGGCGGTGAACGGACCGGCCTTTGGTGGCGGACTGGCATTGTCTTGCGCTGCAGATATCCGCATCGCTTCTGAGTCAGCGACGTTCTGCTCGGCATTCATCCGCACGGGTCTTTCCGGAACCGATATCGGAATCACCTATTTGTTGCCGCGGCTTATCGGCAATGCCAACGCGTTTGATCTGATTCTTACCGGCCGTGATATCGATGCGGCGGAAGCGTTGCGTATGGGTCTGGTATCGAGAGTCGTCGCCGATAGCGAACTTGAAGCACTGGCGCTTAGCTATGCGCGCGGCATGGCGGGGTATACCGCGAGCGGCCTCCGCACGACTAAAGAAGTGCTGTGGCATAACGCCGAAGCGAGCAGTCTTACGAGTGCGATAGCTCTCGAAGCGCGCAATCAAAATCTTTTGAATTATGCGCCGGACGTTCGCGAGCACATGGAGAAGTACCGAAAAAAGACCACTGGCTGATCAGCACTTCAGCGAGTCTGCCTAGCGGATTTTGCCGAGATGCACGACGTACCACTGTCCACGCCAAGAGATCATTGATTCGATGGGAATCTGTACGTTCTTTGCATCGACGGTGAAGTTCATCTGCGCTTTGAAGACGCGCCAGTAGGG
>JAEMTX010000019.1:0-5605 GCA_016462055.1 Acidimicrobiia bacterium
GTCCTGACCCTGGGCTTCAAAGTCGTCATGCTCAACAACATGGTTATGCGAGCACCGTCTGAGAATGCTCCGGGGCGTATTGATTTGCTCGCTCTTGATAGTGATCACGATTACGACCCGGTGTGGCAGCGATGTATTGACCTTGGAGTTGCGGTCACGGTGCATTCTCCAGCGCAAGGCCACGGCTTACGAACTTCGTCATCGCGTTACATGTACAACCACATTGGTAATTTCGGTGCTGCCGGCGACGCGTTTGCGAAGGCACTTTTCTTTGGTGGAGTAAGTCACCGATTCCCGGCTCTCGCTTTTGCCTTCTTAGAAGGTGGAGTTGCAACAGGTGTCCAGTTGCTCTGTGATCTCGTTGATCGCTGGCAGAAACGAGGCGGCGCGGCGATCGGCCAGTATGACCCTGCGAATCTTGATCACGAGGTGTGGGATCAATTATTTGATACCTATGGAGGTAAGCGGTTTGCTGATCCGCTCGTGCGTGAAGCAATGCTTTCGCAGAGCGATAACCCACCCGTCGAGCTTGATGATTTTTGCGAGTGCGGTGTCTCATCAGCCAGCGACATAGTCAATCAATTCGATCGTTTCTATTTCGGTTGTGAAGCCGACGATCGGACGATTGCCTGGGCATTCGCCGACGATGTCAATCCATGCAGCGCGCGCCTCAAGCCAATTCTTGGGTCAGACCTTGGGCATTGGGATGTTCAGGACATGACGGAGGTACTTCCCGAGGCCTACGAACTCGTGGAACATGGGGTCCTCGATCGTTCAGATTTTCGGGAATTTGTTTGCGATAACACCATCAAATTGCACGGTTCGATGAACCCAAACTTTTTCGATGGCACGCGCGTGGAGAATTACGCTCGCTCGCTGCTCTCGTAACGAAGCAAGTAGTACGGAGTTAGAACTAACGGCTTTCACTCGCCGTCAACGTCGGAAGCGACTCGCAATGTGATGTTGCCGTATGACGATTTCGGCTCGTCGCTGCTCGGGCGAGAAGGGTTTGGTGCCGGGGTGGAGAGCTTCGGCAAGGTCTGTCAGTTTCACGACGCGACCCGATGGGACTGGCGATGTCGTGGTTCGAATAAATCGATAGGTAACCAATGTGTCGCGAAGCCCTGAGGTATCGAGCCAGTTGGCGACGCCCGGATCGGAATGAGAAACAACAATCCGAAATCGACCATCAGGATCGATCGTGAGTTGGGTGCCATTTCGACTGCAGGGTCGAGTGGCGATATCAAGTGACTCAAACCATCCGCCGTTGTAGAGAAGAAAGTTCCAGGTCCAAGCATCGGGCGCTTCGCCCTCAATGACGAATGCTTCGTCGTCACCGATTGAGCAAAAACCTGACCCGTAGGCGATATCCGTCGCACCGCCAAGCGCGGACGAGGCAGCAGCGATTGTGTTGACTTCTGCAGAGTTTCTGGCGTTGGTGACGTAACCGTTCCAGAATCGAAGTGAGGATTCGATCCAAATCTTTGCGACCTGAATGTTCTGCGCAATCTCAGAGTCAGTCAGCGACGGTTTCGCCAGACCTTCGTTTCCGATTTTCTCGATTCGGTAGTCGCCAGGTTTCTCGACCGACCAATCGTTGAAATATTCGCGAATGCTCACGATTCGGGCGCTCGGATCGAGTGCCATCCAGTTAGCCGCGTTGGTTGTATTGGTTGGGCTGAGAATGAGTTCGAAGTTTCCGTCTTCATCGGTGACGAGTTGGTCGTGCCAAATCTCGCCGTAGACGCCGAACTCTCCGAGTTGCATGTCGCCTTGATGAAGTGAGAAAAGGAATCCGTGTGTGTTGGTTCCGTTGCCCGTGATTCGGTACGCGTCGGTGCCGCGAATTGTCGCTCGCAGATAGCGGTTATCGACGTTCGGGCCACCCCACTTCGTAACGTCATCGTCGTATCGGTAAAACGAAGGGAAATCAGGGTCGCTGAATTCCAAGGCCCATTGCAGGCCGAATGTCGTGAGGCGAGCGAGGTATCGGTAGCCCTCAGCGGTTTCGCGTGTCCCAACAGGAAACGGTTCAGAAGCAAGTTCTTTCCCGAGTCGGTCGAGTGATTGCGCAAAATCTTCCCAAGCCCGCGAAGTAAGACTGTCATTGTTCATTGGTTCAATCACACCGATCAGTTGGTGATGTTTTCTGGTTACGGCTCATCGGGGAGTCCATAAATAGTGCGGGCGCCTGCGCTCATAAATCCGACCGCATCCTTTTTCGGTAGCGCTCGCAACATGTCATAGGTCGCTCGATTTTGATCGCCGGCCACCCAAGTTGGTCCGTTGGCGAGGTTGGCGAGTCCTTCGCGTGCGACATCGTTGGGATCCATGCCAGGGAATTCGGCACTTCCAATTAGCGCACCGCTGCGTTCCATCGCCGGCGTGTGAGTGGCTCCTGCGACGAGCGCAAGGACATCGACTCCCAGTGGTTTGAGTTCGGCCCAGAGGCCTTCGGCAAGGTTCACGTCGAATGCCTTTGTGGCCGAATAGGTAGCGGTTCGCGCTGAACCGGAAACGGAGGAGACCGACGAGAGAAGGATGATGCCGCCTCGTCCGCGCTGACGCATCAGGCCGCCGAAATGGTGAGTGAGTTGCACGGGGCCCGTGCAATTGAGTCGGACAAGACCGAGAGATTTCTCGACTGGTTCATCATGGAAACGCACTGCGCCGTGTGTTGCGCCGGCGTTATAGACAACAAGTCCGACTTCGATGTCGGAGGTCGCGTCGGCGAGCCGATCGCACATCTCGTCGTCGGTGAGATCAAGGGCTATTGGGCGCGTCTGGATAGGGAACTCAGACTCCAACGAGGTGGCAAGCGCTGTCAGAGGGTCGGGTCGCCGTGCGACGAGTACGAGATTGATCCCGGCAGCAGCGATCTGTCGCGAAAATGATTCTCCGATTCCCTCTGAAGCGCCAGCGACAACAGCCCACGGCCCATAATTCGAAGTGAATTCAGTCGTGCTCACGCAACAATCGTCTCAGTAGCGCAGAGAAACGAAACAGAATTGTCGCGGTCGACGAAACGCGCTTCGTCTTCAGCTGCTTCAGTGCCGAGTCGGCCATCGCCAATTCCCTCGAAGAACAAATCGAGTGACTCAATCGAAAGTTCACTCACACTGTCAACGACGGTCGCTCCTACGCCCAGGCGTTTGGCCATATCGGAGGATGCTGTTGCATCCACATGAAACTGGGTATAACCAGAAATATTTGGGGTGATAAAGCCAAAGTTCGAATGATTGTGGAAGTAGTAGTCGATGTACGCGGCATGTGTTGAGTGAGCTTTGCGGCGCATCAGGTAGAGGTAGCGCAACGGTGGGGGAGTGCTCTGGATGAGTTTCTGCGGGGCGCCAATTAGTGCTGCCGAAAGATCAAGGTGGGAAAGATCAGCCACGCGGTCACCGAAATCTTGCATCGCATCAAGAAATGAGTCGAGGCCCGAGATCGAGTCAGTTTCGACCTCAAGCACGACATCAAAGGGGCGACACAACGGATTTGCTGCGGGGAAGGGGTCATCGGCGACCTCGGTCAACAAGGTGACCGTGACGTTGTCACCGCAATTGGCGGCGAGGGCAAGATCGCGCACCCGGGCAGACAACGCTTCTCGACAACCGCCTCTGGCAGCGAGATGAATTTGGAGTCGAAGGAGACTTGTGTCGGGTTGCGCTTCAGGATCGACCGGCATTTGGGTTTCCTTCGTGATTTATAGGCGGTGGCAGAGTCCGAGAGATTTCTAGAATGTCGTTGCAGATTGGCATCTCTCAGGGTACTGTGACTTATGGCACCCCTGCGGCTGACGACCAGTCGTTCCTTTCGTGATGCATGGGCGACCGGAGGCCGACCTCAACCGGGGTCAATCGGGATTCAAGACAAGGGGCGTTAATGAGACGGTCATCGATAGTGCGAACGTTGGGTGCCATTGCGTGTGCGATGTTGCTCACGGTTGGGGCTGCTGCATGCGGCTCGAGCAGTGATAGCGAATCTTCGGGTGGCGGCGATACCACCGGCGTCACTGACACCACGATCAAGATCGGTGTTGCGGTTTCCGATCTCGATGGACTTCGTGCCGCCGGCATGGCTCTTGCCCCGGCATTGACAACCCAAAACCTTTCAAAGCGCCTCACCTCATACTTCGATGCGTGGAATGCCGCTGGCGGCATTAATGGCCGCAAGGTCGAAGGCGTTGTGTTGACATGGGATCCAGTCAAGCCCGCAACCGGCCAGAAAGTATGCGACGACGCCACCATCAACAACGAGTTGTTTGCGTTCATTAACGCCAATGGTCTTGGCGCGAAATACATCGAGTGCATTGTCGCCGCGGGGGTTCCGTCCTTCTTCGGCGACGTGGCGCCACAATTGGCTCATGACACCGGATGGTTGACGTCAACCAAGGCTCCAGTGGAAACCAACGCTGCAGCCGGTATCAAGGCAGCAATCGATTCAGGTCGAATTACCAAGACTGCGGTTGTTGGAATCTTGGCGGGTAACGGACCAGAGCACATTGCCGCGACCGCAACCGCAAAGGCCGCGCTTGAGGCAAACGGCAACAAGGTCACTGTTGCTCAGATCAATACCCTTCAGGGTGATCCAGGAATTCAGAACACTGAATCGGCAGCAGCGGTGAACACATTCAAGGCCGCCAATGTGACCGATGTAGTTGTTGCTCTTCAGTTCACTGCTTCTGGTGGATTCTGGGACAACGTCGCTGGCAACAAGTGGAACTTTTCAATTCTCGATGTTGCTTCTTCGATGTGCTCGGCCTATGGCGGTAAGAGTCTGAAGGCAGCAGCAGTCGGCAGCGTCTGTTTCACCTCTGATGGTGATTCAACCACGTCTGACGGAAAGTTGCGTCCTGAGACTGACTTCGAAAAGCAGTGTCGAGCAACCTACGACGCACTCGTGGTCAATGATTTTGCTGGAGCAAAGTCCTACGCCGGCGTGCCTTCAGGTGAAACCCGCACACTTCCTGACGGCATGAAGGTCAGTTCTGACTATCCGCCGAATGAGTGCATGTTCGCTGACGTCATCAAGAAGGGCCTCGAAAAGGCCGGGAAGAACCTGACCCGTGAGAGCTTCATGAAGGCCGTTCGCGGCCTTGGTGACCTGCCCTACGCGCTGGGTTCCGATGGCAAGGGTTCACAGGCCCCAGGTAAGACATATCTGGCCCTTTACGTCCATGCTGACAAGTTGACTGCTGCTCCCACCGGTACGGCAAAGAATGTCAACGGCACCTACAACAACTGCCCCGTTGATATTCAGTGCTGGGTGCCCGTCGATGCCAAGTGGTATCCGATTAAGTAACGGCTGCCGAGACAAACGAGTTTCTGGAGGGCGTCGGCTTCGGTCGGCGCCCTCTTCTGTTTTACGCACACGCCAGGGGAGTGACGCGAGGGCCGAGTGTGCGCTTGCTTGTCGATTACACGCTTGGCACCAATGCTTCAGGTGGTCGCAGATCCGCCGTTGATGGCGATGGTTTGTCCGGTTACCCAAGAGGCTTCTTCGGAAGCGAGGTAGACACACGCGTAACCGATGTCGGTTCCCGTGCCGAGCCGCCCTGTAGGAACAGTCTTGGCCATCTTCGCGGTGACGGTTCGGTGTTCTTCGT